>JAENWJ010000004.1 GCA_016649995.1 Peptostreptococcaceae bacterium | reverse complement strand
TGAAATGTGCATGCCTGGAGACAACATCGAGATGACGATTGAACTTATCACTCCGATAGCCATCGAAGAAGGCCTCCGATTCGCCATAAGAGAAGGCGGAAGAACAGTAGGAGCAGGCGCGGTAGCAACAATAATCGAATAGTCAAAGGTTAAACCGGGAGATAAGACAGAATTCTCCCGGTTTTTTTGTCACATCGAAGTAAATGAACTAAAGAATAAAAACATTTCACAAAACACTTGAAAAATGAACATGTAGGGAGTATAATACTATGGTGTGTAAGGACTGCGATGAAATGGAAGGTTGCCGGCTTAGCTGGGGGAATTTTCATGGAGAATGTCCGTTCAAGAATCGGGCGACAGGACGTGTAAATGTGCTTTTTATTAAAAAAAAGCCGCGACACACCCGGCAAAGTTTACAATGTCCGGTTGTACGTTAACTAAGCGTACGATGAAAAAAGGAGGGAAAAACATGGCAAATTCAACAAGCCAAAAAATCAGAATCAGATTAAAATCTTATGACCATAAGATTCTTGACCAATCTGCTTCAAAGATAGTGGAAACTGCTAAAAGAACAGGAGCTGAGGTCTCCGGACCAGTGCCTCTTCCGACTGAAAAGCAGATTGTGACCATCTTGAGAGCGGTACACAAGTACAAGGATTCGAGGGAACAGTTCGAAATGAGAACACATAAGAGACTGATTGATATTTTGAGCCCCACGCCTAAAACTGTAGATGCACTAATGAGATTGGATCTTCCGGCTGGCGTGGACATCGAAATCAAACTATAATTGCAACGACTAAGATACAGGTTATTTAACCCAATGTTTTAGTACGATTGCTACGGCAATCCGCTGTAAGATTAATGGGAGGTGCAAGTATGAAGGGAATTTTAGGAAGAAAAATCGGGATGACGCAAGTCTTTAAGGAAGATGGACGATTGGTGCCGGTATCGGTTATCGAAGCGACTCCGATGGTAGTAGTTCAAGTAAAGACAACGGATACTGATGGATACGAAGCAATTCAAATCGGATTCGGAGATATCAAAGAATCAAAAGTTAAAAAGCCGATGAAGGGCCACTATGGCAAAGCCGGCGTTGACGCCAAGAGAAACCTTGTGGAATTCAGAGTCGACAATGCTTCCGAGTATGAGGTTGGACAAGTAATAAGCGTTGATACATTCAAAGAGGGAGACTTCATCAATGTATCGGGTATTTCAAAAGGTAAGGGAACGCAAGGTACCATAAAGAGATACAATCAAAGCATAGGGCCTAAATCTCACGGTTCCAAGTTTCACAGAGCAGCGGGATCATTGGGGTCTTCAGCCTCTCCGTCAAGAGTATTCAAGGGAATGCACATGGCCGGAAGAATGGGCAACGAGCAAGTAACTGTAAAGAACCTGCAAGTTGTAAGAGTGGACATGGACAGGAACCTTTTGCTTGTAAAGGGTGCGGTACCCGGACCCAAGAAAGGCATCATAACAATCAAAGAAAGTGTAAAGAATGGCAGATAGTGCCTATTCTTGAAGAAAGGAGGGTTTAAAGTGCCTAAATTGGATATATTGAATGTTTCTGGACAAAAAGTCGATGAAATAGAACTGAATGAAAACGTTTTCGGAGCGGAAATAAATGAACACGTACTTTACGAGGCCGTAAAGAACTATTTAGCCAACCAAAGACAGGGAACGCAATCAGCTAAAACCAGAGCAGAGGTTAGGGGCGGAGGCCGCAAACCTTGGAAGCAAAAAGGAACTGGCAGAGCGAGAGCTGGAAGTACACGTCAACCAAACTGGGTTGGTGGAGGAGTAGTATTTGCACCGAAACCGAGGGACTACAGTTATAAGATTCCCAAGAAAATGAAAAGGGTAGCCATGAAATCGGCGCTTACATCGAAAGTGGCTCTTAATGAGCTTATAATCTTGGATGAATTGATGCTTGAAGCTCCAAAGACAAAAGAAATGATTAGCATCCTTGCAAATTTGAAAGCGGGAAGCAAACCGATCATTATCACTGACGATATGAACGCAAATGTTATAAAATCATCCGCCAACATTCCGGGAGTGCAAACTACCTATGTTGGAAGAATGAATATTTATGAGATATTAAACAGCAACTCTTGCATCATTACAAAAGAGGCAGCAAAAAAAATTGAGGAGGTGTATGCATAATGAGAACACCTTACGATATAATTTTTAAGCCTATTGTTACAGAGCGTAGCATGGAAGGTATGTCAGAGAAAAAGTATACCTTCAAGGTTGATAAAAGAGCAAATAAAACACAAATCAAACAGGCCGTAGAGGAAATTTTCGGGGTCAAGGTCGATAGGGTAAGCACCATGAACATGACTGGAAAAGTCAAGCGCATGGGCAAATTCGTCGGAAAACGTTCCGATTGGAAAAAAGCCATAATCAAATTGACTGAGGACAGCAAAGAAATCGAATTTTTCGAAGGCTTATAAAAGGACTTTATAGCAAAAGGAGGTAAGAAGCCATGGGAATCAAGAGTTTCAGACCCACTTCTCCTGGATTGAGACAAATGACAGTTTCAACCTTCGAGGATATAACCAAGAAGAAGCCTGAAAAGTCTTTGGTTGTAACCTTGAAAAAGCATTCCGGAAGAAACAATCAGGGTAAAATAACTGTTCGCCATAGAGGCGGCGGTGCAAAAATAAAATACAGAATCATAGACTTCAAACGTTTGAAGGATGATGTTCCGGCGAAGGTTGAGGCGATAGAGTATGACCCCAATCGTTCCGCCAACATTGTACTTTTGGCTTATGCCGATGGCGAAAAAAGTTATATACTTGCTCCACACAAGATCAAGGTGGGCGACAAGGTTATGAGCGGCAATAACGCTGACATAAAACCGGGCAACGCAATGGAGATGGGCAATATTCCGTTGGGTACCACGATTCACAACATCGAAATGAAGCCTGGAAAAGGCGGACAGATGGTAAGGTCCGCAGGCAACTCGGCTCAACTTATGGCAAAGGAAGGCAAATATGCTTTGGTTAGATTGCCATCCGGAGAGGTAAGAAAAGTTCGCATTGAATGCCGCGCAACCATTGGCCAGGTTGGAAACATTGACCACGAAAACCTGAATATTGGTAAAGCTGGCAAAACGAGGCATATGGGCATCCGCCCGACAGTAAGAGGATCGGTAATGAACCCGAACGATCACCCTCATGGTGGTGGAGAAGGGCGTGCTCCGATTGGAAGACCGTCGCCAATGACTCCTTGGGGCAAACCTGCATTAGGTTACAAAACCCGTAAAAAAGGAAAAGCCTCTGATAAGCAAATTGTCAAAAGGAAAAAATAATATAAAAATGTCTAACGAAGATAATCAAAGATACATCGAAGGGAGGAACACCAAAAATGGGAAGATCTCTTAAAAAAGGACCTTTTATTGACCAGAAACTCCTCAGAAGAATTGAAGAGATGAACGATAAAAATGAAAAACGCGTAATTAAGACATGGTCGAGAGCATCGACAATATTTCCTCAAATGATCGGACATACCCTTGCGGTATACGATGGCAGAAAACATGTGCCGGTTTATGTCACAGAAGATATGATAGGACATAAGCTTGGAGAGTTTGCACCCACAAGAACTTTCAGAGGCCACGCAGGGGACAGAAGCAGCAAAGTCAAGTAGCATCAGAAAAAGTATCGGAAGGAGGGTTTTGCTATGGAAGCGAGAGCTATAGCTAAATACGTCAGAGTTTCATTTAGAAAGATTCAGCCGATTGCCGTTATGGTGAGAGGAAAAAACGTAGATGAAGCCTTGGCGATACTGAAATTTACGCCTAACAAAGGCGCAAGAGTATTTGAAAGTGTAATAAAATCAGCCAAAGCCAACGCTGAAAACAATCATGAAATGGATTCGGAAAAGCTCTATATCGCAGAAATTTATGCGAACAAGGGACCGCACATGAAAAGATGGAATGCCGGTTCTATGGGTAGGGCAAACCCGATTCTTAGAAGAACTAGTCATGTCGGTGTTGTTTTGAAAGAAAAAGCGTAAAAGGAGGGGAAAGCATGGGTCAAAAAGTTAATCCGCACGGTTTAAGAGTCGGAATCATCAAGGATTGGGACTCTAAATGGTACGCAAACAAGAAAAATTTCGCCGACCTTTTAGTTGAAGACTATCAGATCAGGGAGTTTGTAAAGACAAAACTATATACATCTGGAATCGCAAAGATTGCAATTGCGAGGAAAGCCAACAATAAAGTCAATATAAATATTTTCACTTCAAAACCCGGCATGGTTGTCGGAAGAGGCGGAGAGTTGATTGAAGCCCTCAAGAAGGATTTAGAGAAATTGACTGGCAAAACGGTGTATATTGATATTTCTGAAGTTGCAAGACCTGATAGAAATGCTCAGTTGGTAGCTGAAGGTGTTGCGTTTTCGCTTGAAAGAAGGGTTTCCTTCAGACGGGCAATGAAGCAGGCCATGGGCAGAGCTATGAAATCGGGAGTTCAAGGCATCAAGATTATGGTTTCAGGACGTTTGGGTGGAGCAGAAATCGCCAGAACAGAAAATTATAGCCTAGGCAATGTGCCGCTGCAGACTCTTAGAGCTAACATTGAATACGGCTTTGCAGAAGCCAACACAACATACGGCAAAATCGGAGTCAAGGTATGGATCAACAAGGGCGAGATTCTTCAAGGAATGGCTCAGGATGAAGTGGTCGATAAAAATAGCAAGAGACCGCCTAGGAAAAAAACAAGAAGACCGAGAAAAAGTAGCAATTAAGAGCAGCAAATGGGAAGGAGGAAAGCACCATGTTAATGCCTAAACGAGTCAAGCGACGTAAAGTTTTTAGAGGCAGAATGAAAGGCAAAGCCAATAAAGGTAACACTATTTCATACGGCGAATACGGTTTGATGGCCATGGAGCCAGCATGGATAACTTCTAATCAAATAGAAGCCGCGCGTATCGCCATGACAAGATATATGAAGAGAGGCGGAAAGGTTTGGATTAAGATTTTCCCACACAAACCTGTTACTCAAAAGCCAGCAGAAACCCGTATGGGAGCCGGTAAAGGTTCTCCAGAATACTGGGTTGCGGTTGTAAAGCCGGGAAGAATAATGTTTGAATTATCAGGTGTCAGCGAAGAAGTCGCAAGAGAGGCTTTGAGATTGGCCGCTCACAAATTGCCCATCAGATGTAAGTTTGTAAGCAAGGAAAGTGCGGCTGAAAAAGGTGGTGAAGCTAATGAAAACTAAAAAATTGCGTGATATGACATCGCAGGAATTGGACAATCAATTCAATGACTTGAAGAGCGAATTGTTTAATTTGAGATTTCAATTAGCCACTGGACAGTTGGACAATCCTGTAAAAATCAAGTATGTAAAGAAAGATATTGCAAGAGTTAAAACTATACAAAAAGAAAAAGAATTGAACGCATAGAAAATGAAGGAAGGAGGTCTGCATCATGGAAAGAAACAGCAGAAAGACAAGGGTTGGCAAGGTTGTCAGCGACAAGATGGACAAGACCATAGTTGTTGCAGTTGAAGATTTCGTTCGTCATCCCCTTTATAAGAAAGCGGTTAAGAAGACAAACAAATTCAAGGCCCATGATGAAAACAATGAGTGCAATATTGGCGACAAAGTGCGAATCATGGAAACAAAGCCTTTAAGTAAAGATAAAAGATGGAGACTCGTACAAATCATAGAGGAAGCTAAATAGACTTTCCGAGAGGAGGGAAACCGATGATACAACAAGAATCACGTTTGATCGTAGCAGATAACTCTGGAGCAAAAGAAGTTTTGTGCATTCGAGTTTTGGGCGGATCGGGTAGAAGATATGCCAGCATTGGCGATGTTATCGTTTGTAGCGTTAAAAGAGCAACACCAGGTGGCGTTGTCAAGAAAGGCGATGTAGTTAAAGCTGTCGTTGTAAGGACTAAAAAAGGTATTAAGAGAAATGATGGAGTCAAGGTAAAATTCGACGAGAATGCGGCAGTAATCATTAAGGATGACCAATCTCCCGTTGGAACACGTATTTTTGGACCTGTTGCAAGAGAATTGAGAGAAAAGAACTATATGAAGATTGTCTCGCTAGCTCCGGAAGTGCTTTAACCTAGGAGGTGAAAGGAATGCATATCAAAAAAAATGACACTGTTGTCGTTATTTCAGGAAAAGACAAAGGCAAGCAAGGCAAAGTTTTGCAGGCTTTTCCCAAAACAGATAAAGTTATAGTAGAAGCTGTCAATATGGTGACAAAGCATCAGAAGCCTTCAGCTAAGGTTCAACAAGGTGGAAGAGTTCACCAGGAAGCGCCTATCCATGCGTCTAATGTAATGCTCTACGATGTAAAGGCAAAAGCACCTACAAGAGTGGGCAGCAAGAGACTCAAAGACGGTAAAAAAGTACGAATCTCGGTCAAAACTGGAGAAGTGATTGACTGATTGATGGTGAAAGGAGGTCTTAAACATGGCTAGACTAAAGGAAAAATACAAGAATGAAACAGCAAAAGCCTTGATGGAAAAATTCAAATACAAAAATGTTATGGAAATTCCCAAGCTTGAAAAAATTGTTGTGAACATGGGCGTTGGAGATGCTAAGGAAAACGCGAAGATATTAAATGTGGCTGCCGACGAATTATCCATAATAACCGGGCAGAAACCTGTCATAACGATAGCGAAAAAATCTGTGGCAAATTTCAAATTGCGTGAAGGAATGCCAATTGGTACTAAGGTCGATCTCAGGGGTGAAATGATGTATGAGTTTTTCGATAGACTCGTAAACATTGCACTTCCAAGGGTAAGAGATTTTCGGGGTCTTAAGACGAGTGCTTTCGACGGAAGAGGAAATTATTCCATGGGCGTTAAAGAACAGCTCATTTTTCCGGAAATTGAGTTTGACAAGATTGACAAGGTTCGTGGAATGGATATCGTTTTCGTAACGACAGCCCAGACTGATGAAGAGGCTTATGAACTTCTCAAACTGATGGGTATGCCATTCAGCAACTAAAGGAGGCGAAAAAATGGCGAAAAAATCTCTTAAAGTTAAGCAATCAAGAAAAGCAAAATTCTCCACAAGAGAATATAATAGATGCAGAATATGCGGAAGACCGCATGCTTATCTGAGAAAATTCGGTATATGTCGTATTTGTTTTAGAGAATTGGCTTACAAAGGCCAAATACCGGGAGTCAAAAAGGCTAGCTGGTAAAAAGAAGGGAGGTAGAAAACATGGCAATGACTGATCCTATCGCTGATATGCTTACTAGAATTAGAAATGCAAATTCAGCAAATCATAAAACTGTTGACATACCGTCTTCTAACATGAAGAAAACCCTTGCGGGAATCCTTTTAAACGAGGGATATGTTAGAGGCTACAATGTCATAGAGGACGACAAACAGGGCGTGCTCCGGGTTCAACTTAAGTATGGTCCCAACAAGGAAAAAGTTATCACAGGCATCAAACGTATTTCAAAGCCGGGTTTGAGAGTCTATACAAAAGGCGAAGAAATGCCTAGAGTGCTTGGTGGATTAGGAATAGCAATCATTTCTACATCTAAAGGCATCGTAACGGATAAGGATGCTAGAAAGATGGGCGTAGGCGGCGAAGTGATCTGCTACGTTTGGTAGCATGAATTTTTAGTATTGGAGGTGTAAGTATGTCTAGAATCGGCAAAATGCCTATAGATGTACCCAGTGGGGTAGAAATAAAAATTGCCAAGAACAATCTTGTCACAGTAAAAGGCCCATTGGGTGAATTAAGTGAAAAAATAAGTGAAAGAATGAAAATTGCCATAGATGGAAACGAATTGACAGTTAAAAGATTAAACGACACTAAAATCAACCGTTCGCTTCATGGCCTCAGCAGAACCTTGATAAACAATATGGTTCTCGGAGTTACTAAAGGCTATGAAAAGAAGCTGCAGATTATTGGTGTAGGATATCGTGTTGCCAAGAAAGGCAAAGCGTTGGATTTCAATCTTGGTTTTTCTCATCCTTTGGAAATGGAAGATCCTGATGGCATCACAACTGAGGTTCCCAACCAAACAGAAATAGTGGTAAAAGGAATCAGCAAGCAACGCGTGGGCAACTACGCTGCAATAATCAGAGGACTCAGACCGCCGGAACCCTACAAGGGAAAAGGCATAAGATATGAGAATGAGCAAGTTAGACGTAAAGAAGGAAAAGCAGGTAAGTAGAAAGGGAGTGACAACGGATGATTAAAAAGCTAAGCAAGAATGAAAAAAGAAAAAAGCGTCATCTTCGAATGAGAAATAAAATCGTCGGAACTCCTGGAATGCCCCGTTTGAATGTATTCAGAAGTTCTAAGAATATTTATGCACAAGTGATTGACGATGCAGAAGGAATAACACTTGTATCGGCTTCATCTCTCGAAAAAGATGCTTCTGAAAACATAACGAATGGTGGAAACAAGGAAGGCGCAAGAGAAGTTGGCAAAATGGTAGCTAAAAAAGCTTTGGAAAAAGGCATCGAATGTGTTGTTTTTGACAGAGGCGGATACATCTACCACGGCCGAGTTAAAGCATTGGCTGAAGGCGCAAGAGAAGCCGGACTTAAATTTTAGGTAAAGGAGGTTAGGTTATGCTCGGAGAAAAAATTGATGTAAGCAAGCTTGATTTAAAAGAGCAAGTTATAAATATCAATCGTGTAACAAAGGTTGTAAAAGGCGGACGAAATTTTAGATTCAGTGCACTTGTGGTCGTAGGAGACGAGAACGGCCATGTTGGAATTGGTACTGGGAAAGCACTTGAAGTGCCAGAGGCAATAAGAAAGGCAATTCAAGCCGCCACAAAAAATGTCGTAACTGTTTCCAGAGTCGGAACTACCATACCTCATCAAATTAGAGGAAGGTTTGGCGCAGGCAAAGTCCTTATAATGCCGGCAAAAGAGGGTACCGGAGTTATTGCCGGAGGACCTGTGCGTGCGGTATTGGAATTGGCTGGAATCAAGGATGTAAGAGCTAAGTCTCTTGGAAGCAATAATCCGCAAAACATGGTTAATGCTACTATGCAAGGACTTATGAGCATGAAAACTGTTGAAATTGTTGCAAAACTCAGAGGAAAATCTGTTGAAGAAATTAGAGGTTAGGGGGGAACAACCTTGGCTAATATGTTGAAAATAAAACTTATTAAAAGCACAATAGCCTCAAAGCCGAATCATCGTAAAAATGTCAAAGCTTTGGGACTCAGAAAAATCGGACAAGTCATTGAAAAAGATGACAACTCTCAAATAAGAGGCATGATCAGGAAAGTTGAACATTTACTTGAAGTTGAAGAAATATAAGTTGGAGGAGGTGTAGCCATGAAACTTCATGAGTTGAAACCTGCAAAAGGTGCAGTTAGAAATAGAAAGCGACTTGGAAGAGGAACTGCGAGCGGGCAGGGAGAAACTTCCGGAAGAGGCGCTAACGGACAAAACGCCAGATCGGGCGGAGGTACAAGACCCGGTTTTGAGGGAGGCCAAATGCCTCTTTATAGGAGACTTCCCAAGAGGGGATTCACCAATATTTTCAAAAAGGTTTGGTCAATAGTAAACATTGAAGATTTAAATAGATTCGAAGACAACGCAGAAATCACACCGGCAATTCTTTTAGAAAGCGGTTTGATCAAAAAATTGAATGAAGGCGTAAAAATTCTTGGAAATGGTGAAATTGAAAAGAAGCTGACAGTAAAAGCTAACCAATTCACAAAGTCTGCTCAAGAAAAAATTGAAGCAGCTGGCGGAAAGGCAGAGGTGATTTAATGCTCCGTACCTTAAGGAATGCCTGGAAGATTCCGGATCTTAAAAAGAGGATATTGTTTACACTGATGATGTTCGCCATTTTTAGATTAGGGACATCCATCCCAGTACCTGGAATTGATAGAGAAATATTGAATCAGTTCTTTGCGTCGGACGGGGGACTCCTTAATTTCTTTAACTTCATGTCAGGTGGAGCGTTTAAGAATTTTACCATATTTGCACTTAGTATTACACCATACATTACATCGTCAATCATAATGCAACTTTTGACCATTGCAATTCCTAGGCTTGAAGCTTTAGCCAAGGAAGGTGAAGAGGGCAGAAAAAAAATTGCTCAGTTTACACGTTATGGGACAGTTGTTTTGGCGGTCATTCAGGCAACAGGAATTAGCATAGGTCTCTTTAGAAGAGCGCTTATATCAACTGATTTCTGGGCAGTGGCTACTGTAATAATCACACTTACGGCAGGAACGGCTTTCTTGATGTGGCTCGGGGAGCAAATCACAGAGAATGGAATAGGCAATGGAATATCCTTGATAATATTTGCAGGGATCATTTCAAGAGTTCCGCTTGGAATCAGCCAGACCTTTCAAAAGGTTTCGGCCGGAGAAATATCGGTTCTTCCATTGATCATATTTGCTGTGTTGGCGCTTTTCGTAATAGCAGCAGTAATTGCTATACAACAGGGAACAAGAAAAATACCGGTACAGTATGCCAAGCGTGTTGTGGGCAGAAAAATGTACGGCGGACAAAGCACTCATATACCGCTTAAAGTGAATCAAGCAGGGGTTATCCCGGTTATATTCGCAATTTCGCTGCTGCAATTCCCACTGACGCTCACATATTTCTTCCCGGATGGAGGGTTTGCCAACTTTATTGCAAAATACCTTTCCCCAACTGGAAGTCCCGGCATCTATTTTTACAATTTGCTTTATGCTCTTCTGATTATATTTTTCACATACTTCTACACGGCTATTACTTTCAACCCTGTTGAAGTTGCAGATAATATGAAGAAGAACGGCGGATTCATACCCGGCATAAGACCTGGGAAAAAAACAGCCGAATATCTACAAAAATCATTAAACAAAATAACCTTGGCAGGAGCATTTTTCCTGGCAATGATAGCCGTTTTGCCGACCCTTATCTTGAACTTCACTAGCATTGATTTCAGATTCGGGGGAACAGCACTCTTGATTGCGGTAGGGGTTTCACTTGAGACCATGAAACAAATAGAGGCGCAGATGGTTATGAGGCATTACCAAGGTTTTCTTAAATAATATCGTATTGGAGGGGTTAATATGAGATTGATACTTTTAGGACCTCCTGGGGCCGGAAAAGGAACTCAGGCAGTCGGTATCGTCAAGGCTTTTGGTATCCCCCATATTTCTACAGGAGATATCTTCAGAAAAAACCTTAAAGAAGGTACGGAACTAGGTGTAAGAGCCAAAAACTTTATGGATAAGGGGCTTCTTGTTCCGGATGAACTGGTAGTTGAAATCGTGGAAGACAGACTCAAAGTAAAAGATTGCGAAGAGGGATTTCTGCTTGATGGATTTCCAAGAACGTTTGTTCAGGCTAAAGAGCTTGACGAAGTGCTCGGTCGCATGAATGTCAGCATGGACAATGTTGTCAATATTGAAGTCGATAAAAACATTTTGATTGGAAGAGCCGTAGGCAGAAGAATCTGCCGAGGCTGTGGAGCCACTTATCATGTGGAATTCAACCCATCCGCCAAAGATGGAGTTTGCGATCTTTGCGGAGGGGAACTGTATCAAAGAAGCGATGACAACGAAGAGACTGTTTCAAAGCGCATACAGGTTTATTTGGATCAGACCCAGCCTTTGATTGAATATTATTCGAAGCAGGGCATCTTGATTGATATTGATGGAAAGCAGGACATAGCAAAAGTTGCAACTGATATTGGAGAAGCATTGAAGGGTAATTCCTAATGGTTACAATCAAGACAGGGCAGGAAATTGAATATATGAAAGAAGCTGGGAAAATTGTGGCTGAGGTCCATAAATTAATGGAGGAAGTCATAAAGCCTGGCATGACAACGCTTGAACTGGATCAAATCGCTGAAAAGAAAATCATCGAATTGGGAGCAATCCCGGCATTCAAGGGCTATGGAGGATTTCCTGCTTCCATATGCGCTTCCGTTAACGAACAGGTTGTGCATGGCATACCTGATGGACGGGTGCTTAAAAAAGGTGATATTATAAGTGTGGATGTCGGTTCGAAAATAAAAGGTTATTATGGCGATGGGGCGAGAACATTCCCTGTCGGCGAAATCAGCGACGAGGCCGAAAGGCTCATAGCTGTGACGCGCCAAAGTTTTTTCGAAGGTTTTAAGTATTGCAAAGTGGGATACAGATTATCGGATATATCACATGCGGTACAAAAATATGTCGAGGAAAATGGCTTTTCCGTAGTAAGGGATTATGTTGGTCACGGAGTCGGTACTGCGTTGCACGAGGATCCGCAGGTTCCGAATTATGGTCCTCCCGGAAAAGGTCTGAGACTTGCTGCCGGGATGGTTATTGCAATCGAACCCATGGTAAATGCAGGAACTTTCAGGGTGCAGACACTTAGTAATGAATGGACTGTTGTTACGGCGGACGGCAAGTTATCTGCCCATTACGAACACACAATCGCGATTACTGAGGGAGAGCCGATTATACTGACTCAACTGTAAAAGAGGTGTCTGAATTGCTGGATACAAAAGAATTAAAGATAGGGCAATTTGTAAGATCAAAGGCTGGAAGAGACAAAGGAAGAGTTTTCATAATTGTTGAAGTGATTGATGATCAATATGTTATAGTTGCAGACGGCGACCTGAGAAGAATCGGCAATCCGAAGAAAAAGAAGGTCAAGCATCTTTCCAAGTACAATTTGGTAAGTGAGCTGATTGCAAGGAGAAACAATCAAAACATGACAATAACGAATCTGATGCTCAGAACGGAAATCGACAAGCTCGAAACCGACCGACCCATAGAATAGGAGGAATGCTTCCTAATGGCTAAAGAAACTGCAATTGAAGTAAAAGGCGTCGTCTTAGAGGCTCTGCCGAATGCAACATTTAAAGTGGAATTGGAAAATGGACATGTTGTTTTGGCCCATATTTCAGGTAAACTGAGAATGCATTACATTCGAATATTGCCCGGCGACAAAGTAACAATGGAGCTGTCTCCTTACGATTTGACCAGAGGCCGAATCACATGGCGAGGCAAGTGATAGAGGAGGGGAAATAATGAAAATCAGATCTTCTGTAAAACCAATGTGTGAAAAATGTAAAGTTATAAAAAGAAAAGGCAAGGTCATGGTTATTTGTGAAAATCCCAAACACAAGCAAAAGCAAGGTTGATGCTTGATGCAGGGTTGAGTATGATTTACTGTCAATTCAAATAAAAGCGCGGCTGCACTAATGAATTGAAAACAACAACAAACGGATTCAAACAGGAGGTGTACGGTTTAATGGCGAGAATCGCAGGCGTTGACTTGCCAAGAGATAAAAGAGTCGAAATTGGATTGACTTATATCTTTGGTATAGGAAGATCAAATTCCCAGAAAATCTTGGCGAAAGCTGGAATCAACAAGGATACTAGAGTCAAGGATTTGACGGAAGAGGAAGTCAGCAAGCTTAGACAAATCATCGTCGATGAGCATCAAGTCGAAGGAGATCTTAGACGGGAAGTTGCCTTGAATATAAAGAGACTCAAGGAAATAGGCTGTTATAGAGGAATACGTCATAGAAGAGGTCTTCCAGTTAGAGGCCAAAAAACTAAGACAAATGCAAGAACGAGAAAAGGCCCCAAAAGAATGGTAGGCCGCAAGAAGAAATAGCAAAGGAGGTTTTGAAACATGGCGAAGATAGTGCGTAAAGCACGTAGAAAAAAACGTGAGAAAAAGCATATAGAGCGTGGGCAGGCACATATTCAGTCCACATTCAACAATACAATTGTGACATTGACCGACATGTCCGGCAATGTTATTGCATGGGCAAGCGCCGGAGGACTCGGATTCAAGGGTTCAAGAAAATCCACTCCTTATGCAGCGCAAATGACGGGAGAGCAAGCCGCAAAAGATGCTATGGAGCATGGCCTCAAGCATGTTGAGGTTTTTGTAAAGGGTCCTGGAGCAGGCAGAGAGTCAGCAATAAGATCTCTTCAGGCCACTGGATTGGAAATTAGTTCAATCAAAGATGTTACTCCGGTACCGCACAATGGTTGCAGACCGCCCAAACGTAGAAGAGTTTAAGTTAGATTAGGAGGTGAAAGTAGAATGGCAAGATACACAGGACCATCATGCAGACTTTGCCGAAGAGAGGGACAGAAACTTTTCCTGAAAGGCGAAAGATGCTATAGTGATAAATGTGCAATGAACAGACGTGCTAAAGCGCCTGGACAACATGGCGAGGGAAGAAGAAACAAGCCTTCCAACTATGGAATTCAATTAAGAGAAAAGCAGAAGGTCAAAAGATATTACGGACTCTTGGAAAATCAATTCAAGAGGCATTTTGACAAAGCAGAAAAGCAAGCGGGCATCACAGGCGAAAACTTCCTGAGAATACTCGAAACTCGTTTGGACAATACTGTGTTCAGAATGGGAATGGCCGCTTCAAGAAAAGAAGCACGCCAACTCGTTACACACGGACATTTTACAATCAATGGCAAAAAGGCTACGATTCCTTCGATGATGGTAAAAATCGGGGATGCGATAGCGGTTAAAGAGAAGAGCAAATCTTCACCCAAGTTTAAGGAAATTGCTGAAAAATCGGTAAGTGTTCCGAGCTGGTTGTCGGTTGATCCTGAAAAAATGGAAGGTAAAGTTGTAGCGTTGCCGGCCAGAGAAGATATTGATATACCGGTCGAGGAACATTTAATCGTAGAATTGTATTCCAAATAATTAGAATCCGGTAACCCTCGGAATGACAATATGCTAAGAGGGAGGGCATTGTATGATAGAAATAGAAAAACCGAGAATTGAATGCGTCGAAATGTCAAGCGATGGCACATATGGAAAAATTGTCGTAGAACCTCTTGAAAGAGGCTACGGGATAACCATAGGCAACAGTCTGAGAAGAATTCTTCTTTCGTCTTTGCCTGGTGTGGCTGTCAAATGGATTAAAATTGATGGTGTACTGCACGAGTTTTCAACTATTTCAGGAGTAAGCGAAGATGTAGTTGATATCATACTCAACTTAAAGGGATTGTCCGCTAAGATTCACTCTGATGAATCGGTCAAGGAAGTAAGAATTGAGAAAAAGGGGCCGGGAATTATTACGGCGGGAGACATCAAGGCTGACGCCGATGTTGAAATCCTTAATCCCGACATGTATATTGCAACAATCGATGAAGATTCGGAAATGAACATGGTACTTGGAATTGCCAGAGGAAGAGGCTATGTGTCTGCCGAAGGCAACAAGAATGAAGAGATGCCTATCGGAGTAATCCCTATGGATTCAATCTATACCCCTGTAAGAAAAGTCAACTACAAAGTTGAAGATACAAGGGTTGGACATGTTACAGATTTCGATAAATTAACGATTGAGGTTTGGACCGATGGCAGCATCAGTCCCGATGAAGCAGTTTCACTTGGTTCAAAGATAATGAGTGAACATTTAAATCTTTTCATATGCTTGACTGAGAGTATTAGTGATGTAGAAATAATGGTAGAAAAAGAAGAGGACAAGAAGGAAAAAGTGCTTGAGATGACTATAGAAGAACTTGATCTTTCGGTCCGTTCCTACAACTGTCTTAAGCGTGCCGGAATCAATACGGTTGAAGACCTTATACAGAAAACCGAGGATGACATGATGAAAGTAAGAAATCTCGGAAAGAAATCCTTGGAAGAAGTTAGGGAAAAATTAATTGAATTGGAACTGATCCTTAAGCAGGATGATGAATAGACTTAAATAAAGGAGGGATCTTTATGGTTGGATACAGAAGGCTGGGTCGCAGAACCGACCACAGGAATCTCATGCTAAGAAATATCGTGACAAGCTTGATTAAGAGCGGTCGCATTGAGACAACTGAGGCTAAAGCCAAAGAAGCCAAGAGAATAGCGGAAAAAATGATTACGCTGGCTAAAAGAGGCGACTTGCATGCAAGACGTCAAGCTATGGCTTATATGCTTGATGAAACCGTTGTCAAGAACATGTTTGATGAAATCGCACCTAAATACAGCGATAGAAACGGCGGTTACACGAGAATAATCAAAATTGGACAAAGAAGAGGAGACGCTTCACCCATGGTTCTTTTGGAACTGGTATAGTCGTCTGAAGAGCAATCAAGGGGTTAAGTCAATACTTAATCCCTTTTTTTATGTGTGCCCGGCATGGGCACAATCTATAGAGTTATAATAATTGGAAGTAGAGGCAAAGCAATGGAAAATATTATCGAAGTAAAAAAAGCTTCATATAAATATATAATTGAAGAAGAGGAATTCTTGGCGGTTGACAATGTGGAGTTTCAGGTCAAGCGCGGTGAATTCGTTGTTGTGATAGGTCACAACGGCTCAGGAAAGTCCACATTGGCTAAAATGCTAAATGCAATACTTCTTCCATGTGATGGCCAAGTGCTGGTCAATGGAATGGACACTAAAGACGAAAATAATCTTTGGGAAATCAGAAGAAGCGCTGGAATGGTTTTCCAAAATCCAGATAATCAGATAGTAGCTACAATTGTGGAGGAAGATGTTGCTTTTGGCCCGGAAAATTTGGGTATTCCTCCGCTAGAGATAAGAAAAAGAGTAGATTTGGCCATAGCAGCCGTGGGAATGGATGAATACAAGCGAAAACCTCCCCACCTATTGTCGGGCGGCCAGAAGCAGAGGATTGCGATTGCTGGTATATTGGCGATGAAGCCCGAATGCATAATTCTTGACGAGCCGACAGCTATGCTTGATCCCGCAGGCAGAAAAGAAGTCATCGAAACAATCACCGGTCTCAACAAAAGAGAAGGAATAACAATTATTCATATAACGCACTTCATGGAGGAGGCTGTTCGCGCCGACAGAATTTTGGTAATGGATGACGGGAAGATAGTCATTCAGGGAACACCAAAAGAGGTCTTTTCCAGGCCGGAAATCATTATGGAATGCGGACTTGACTTGCCTCAGGTGACACTTTTGGCAAACGCCCTTAAAGCGGAGGGGCTAAAGGTAAAAGACGGTATACTGACTATGGAAGAAATGGTGGATGAATTATGTCGATTATTGTAAAGGATCTTACACACACATATAACCCCAAAAGCCCTTTTGAAACCATGGCTCTCAGAAACATCTGTTTTGAAATAGAAACAGGTGAATTTACAGGGCTCATAGGCCATACAGGTTCAGGAAAGTCTACGTTAATACAGCACCTCAACGGGCTGCTTAAGGCTGAGTCCGGCACAATACTGATAAACGGACTTGATATTACAGGAAAAAAAGTTAAAATGAATGATGTCCGAAAAAAAGTCGGCCTCGTGTTCCAATATCCGGAGTACCAGCTTTTTGAAGAAACAGTTGAGAAGGATGTTGCTTTTGGACCTGGAAATTTGGGACTTTCGGAAAAAGAAGTGAATGAAAGGACAAAGGAAGCTATTGAAACGGTTGGACTTGATTTTGATGAGATAAAGGATCGCTCTCCTTTTGAACTGAGTGGAGGTCAGCGGAGACGGGTTGCAATTGCGGGAATAATTGCGATGAAACCAGAGGTTCTCATATTGGACGAGCCGACAGCCGGCCTGGATCCCAGAGGGCGAAGCGAGATTCTCGAAAAGATTAGTTTGCTTCATAAAAAACATAATACGACAGTGCTTTTGATTTCTCATAGCATGGAAGATATAGCAAGGCTTTGCGGAAAGGTTCTTGTAATAAACAAGGGTTCAATAGCTTTTTCCGGAACGCCAAAAGAAGTTTTCTCACAGGTTGATGCGCTTGAAAACATAGATTTGGGAGTGCCCCAGATGACAGCGCTAATGGAAAAACTGAGTCAGAGATTAACTGATGTTAAAAAGGGGGCATTGACAGTGGAAGAGGCCAAAGAAGAAATAATGAGATTGGCAAGGAGCAGAAAAAATGCTTAGAGATATAACTATAGGACAGTACTATCCCGTCGAATCAATGGTTCATCGCAGGGATCCGAGGCTTAAGATATTATCTGTTTTTGGATTCGTTATCGTTCTGTTTTTAGTCGATTCATTGTCCAATTATTTATATGTGGCCGCACTTTTAGGGATTGTGATAGCCTTGTCGAAAGTCCCTCTGAAGTACATACTTAAAGGGCTTAAACCGATATTCTTGATAATTCTGTTTACCTTCACAATTAATATGTTTTTGACGCGTGGAGAGGTTCTTTATGAAATTGGGATTTTCAAAATCACTAGGGAAGGCTTGAATCAGGCGGTTTTCATGAGTCTTAGACTCGTATTCCTTATTATAGGGACATCAATCCTGACGTTGACAACATCTCCGATAGAACTGACTGACGGAATAGAAAAGCTCCTTGGTCCATTTAAGAAAATAGGAGTGCCGGCACATGAATTGGCAATGATGATGACCATTGCGCTAAGATTCATTCCGACAATACTTGAGGAGACTGACAAGATAATGAAGGCCCAAATGGCAAGAGGGGCCGATTTTGAAAGTGGAAACATTGTAAAGAGAGCCAAAAGCCTTATTCCACTGCTTGTTCCTCTATTCATAGGGGCATTCAGACGCGCGGATGATTTGGCCACCGCCATGGAGGCAAGATGCTACAGAGGCGGCAAAAGTAGAACCCGTATGAAGCAGCTTAAGTTTAATAGAGGTGACGCGGCGGGTTCGATTATGGTATTTTTATGTTTTGGATATCTGATATTTTTAAGGTTCAGATGAACATGAAAGGTTTACAATATATCAATAAGGAGAGAAAATAAAAGTGGAAGCATTAATTTTAAAAGGTTTGTACATTTTTTTGGCGCGTGTAATAATTGCAGCGCTGGTGTCTATCAGGACCATTCTGATGACTAAAAACAAAAAGTTCTTTTCATCATTTATAGGATTCTTTGAATCCCTTCTTTTCATAGTGGTATTGGGTACTGTAATGAATGACCTAGATAATATATGGTTCATAGGAGCCTATGCCATCGGATTTTCGGTGGGCAATTATGTTGGAATAATGATAGAAGAAAAAATTGCGTTAGGAGAGCTTGTGCTCAGAATCATCGTTGATCAAAGAGAGGACCGATTGGTTGACGAGCTCAGGAAAAACGGCTTTGGCGTAACTGTTATAAAAGGTGAAGGCAGAGATGGAGAAAGGTATCTTTTGTTTATAAGCCTAAAGCGCCGGGACTTAAATAGAATTTACGAAATAATAGAAAAGAATCATGTGAGCAGCTTCATTTGCACAAGCGACGGAAGAGTCAACAAAGGCGGAGTTTTCAGAGGAAGAACTAGACATTGACGGCAGGTGGGAAAGTGAAAAACATAAAACTTACTATTGAATATGACGGGACTGATTTCTGCGGATGGCAGAAGCAAGTAGGTCTAAGGACTGTCGAGGGAGTCCTGAACAATGCATTGTCAGTTGTTTTAAATGAAGAAGTGTCAATCATTGGCTCCGGGAGAACAGATGCAAAGGTCCACGCATTGGGACAGGTTGCCAATTTTAAATCGGAAACTCAAATTGCATTGGACAGATTTTCGCGGGCGGTGAATGCATACCTTCCTCCGGATGTGGCAATACTTTCGGCAGAGGAAGTTCCTATGGATTTTCATTCGAGATACGATCCAAAAAGAAAAACATATCTATACAGGGTTCAAAACGGGAGTGTATGCAGACCTGTTTACAGAAACTACGCATACCATTATTATCGCAATCTCGAAGAAGAAAAAATGCGGAAGGCGCTTCAAATGTTTATAGGGGAGCATGATTTCAAGGCATTCATGTCTTCTGGATCGAAAATAAAGAAGACGGTTAGGACGATTTATAAGGCGAAAATTTCCCGGGAAAACGATCTGCTTATTATGGAAGTTGAAGGAAACGGTTTTTTGTACAACATGGTCAGGAGAATAGTCGGAATAGTGCTTGAAGCAGGAAGCGGAAGTCTGGAAATTGGTGAAATTCCTAAAATACTAGAAGACAAAGACAATAGGCGAACAATGCGATTGGCTCCGCCTCAGGGTCTTTATCTAAAAACGGTAAAATATATCGATTAGAAGTTATTTGCCTTGACACCTGAAGACTGGCGTATTATAATATCAAGAGTGTGAAAAGTGAAATATTCAAGCAAACCCAATGCCCCGGGTTTTGAAAATTCATTTTTTTAATAGAATAAACATATGAAGCATATTCATATTTGGGAGGTAAAGTAATGAAAAGTTTTGTAGCTAAGCCTCATGAGGTTGTAAAGAAATGGTATGTGGTAGATGCAACAGATAAGCCGCTTGGAAGATTGGCATCGCAAGTTGCCAATATTATCAGAGGAAAACACAAACCGATTTATACACCGCATGTGGACACAGGTGATTTCGTAATCATCATAAATACGGACAAAGTTAAGTTGACAGGCAAGAAGCTTGATCAAAAAATGTACAGATGGCATACTGGCTATCCTGGCGGACTCAAAGAGAGAACGTATAGAGAAATGATGGCTACTAAATCCGATAGAATCGTATACGAAGCAGTAAAGGGTATGGTTCCCCACAACAAGCTTGGTAGACAGGTAATTAAAAAACTTAAAGTGTGCAAAGGTGCGGAACATAACCATCAGGCTCAAATGCCTGAAGATTTGGACATACAAGTATAAAGAAGGAGGATGGTTAAATGGCTAGTGTTCAGTATTATGGAACCGGAAGAAGGAAAAAGTCCATTGCCAGGGTTAGATTGGTGCCTGGAAATGGTAAAATTCTAATAAATGGTAGAGATATTGAAGAGTATTTCAACTACGAAACTCTCAGAATGGAAGTAAGAAGACCTCTTTTGCTGACTGAAACAGAAAGCAAATTTGATGTTTTAGCGAAAGTTAATGGCGGAGGAACAACAGGCCAAGCCGGAGCTTTAAGACACGGAGTTTCAAGGGCGCTTTTGAAAGCGGACGGAGAACTCAGAGGGGTACTTAAGAAGGAAGGATTCCTTACAAGAGACTCTAGAATGGTTGAAAGAAAGAAATACGGTCTTAAAAAAGCAAGAAAAGCATCTCAATTCTCAAAAAGATAAGTTTTGTTATTCTAAGCACCATGCATATGCATGGTGCTTTCATATTGTCGACAAGCACCAATTTCTGCGTTGCTTCATAAAACAGTAGGCAGCTTGCAGTGGGCAGTTTGCAGCAAAAGATTAAGAACAAAAGATGAAAGAAAAAGCAAAAGGCAAAATAGCCGGCAGTTTGCAGTTTGCAGAGAAAGTTTAAAGACTAAAGAAAAAATCATTGGAATGCATCAATAGTTTAATTGGACTGCATTTGTGATTCAAAACGCTTTTGTATTTTTCCAAAACTGACCAATGTGGTATTGTTTACTTAATCAGAAAGCGAAATGCTCATGCATTATGCTTTTTAGTTTTGCGGCGCGACAATGGGGGTAATATATTTTTAAAGGGGGCTTTGCAAATGGGGAAAGTACTGTCGGCATACCTAATGCCTCATCCACCTATAATAATTAAGGAAATAGGCAAGGGGGAAGAAAAAAAATTAAGTGCGACCATCGAGTCTATGGAATATATTGCAGAGGATGTGAGGCAAAAGAGACCCGATACCATCATAGTAATAACACCGCATGGGCCGGTTTTCAGAGATGCCATAGCAATATCCTATGGATCCCTTTTGAGAGGGACTTTAGAGCGTTTTAACGCCGGCAATGTCTATGTGAGCAAGAACAACAACAAAGTGCTTGTTGATGAAATAGTAAATAGAGCCGGTCTTCGCTGCATTGTTACTGCCAAGGTGGATGATTTGACAGCTAGGCAGTATGACCTAGAAGAAGGACTCGATCATGGCACGATAGTACCGCTTTACTTTATAGATAAAAAGTACAAGGCTTACGATTTGATACACATAACATACGGAATGTTGTCATGCGAGGATTTGTACAGCTTCGGGAAAGCGATACAGGAAGCTATAGAGAGAAAGGACTTCAATGTATCGGTAATAGCAAGCGGTGACCTGTCCCATAGGCTGAGGGAAGATGGCCCCTACGGATTCCATTCTTCCGGGCCGGCATTCGATGATAAGCTGCTTGATCTTATAAGGAATAAAGACTACAAGTCAATAGTGAAATTTGACCGTAAGGAAAGTGAACCGGCCGAAGAATGCGGCCTAAGGTCTCTGGACATACTCCTTGGATGCCTTGACGGAATTGAAAACTATCCGGAGGTGCTCTCATATCAAAAGCCTTTTGGAGTCGGATACGGGGTAGCAGTATTCAACATAGCGACAGCTTCTGAGGATATAAATGAAAGCCTTGTTGACAGCCTGTATGAAGAGCGGAATGAATATTTGCGTAAGATAAGGGATAATGAGGATGCGTATGTAGGACTGGCTAGGATGTCTCTTGAGAACCGTGTCCTTGGAAAGGAGCCGGTTGAGTATTCCACAGAATTTCGAAAAGAGCTCATAGAAAATAGGGCGGGAGTTTTTGTGAGCCTTAAAATAAATGGTCAGCTTAGAGGCTGCATAGGAACCATTTTTCCTACAAAAGAAACAATCTTTGATGAAATAAAAGACAATGCACTGAAGGCAGGATTGGAGGATCCAAGGTTCTTGCCGGTTGATAAAGACGAACTTTATGAAATTGAGTATTCGGTGGATATCTTGGAAAAACCGGAAAAGATATATTCGATAAGGTCTTTGAACCCAAAGGAATATGGTGTCATCGTAGAAAAAGGTATACGAAGGGGATTGCTGCTTCCCAATCTTGAGGGCATAGACAGCGCGGAGGAACAAATACGAATAGCACTTCAAAAGGCGAATATAAATCCCGATGAGGATTATGAACTTTCGCGATTCCGCGTAATAAGACATTATTGACCAAATACTATATATTGTGTGGATAAAAATGTGGACAATGTGGATAAGTTTTCGTTTAACCCTGATTAATATGAAAAAACGGAGCAAATTATCCACAGACTTATCAAGAAGCCTATGGATAATCAACATGTTGGGTATGCAATGGTTTAATTGACATGAGCATATAGTTTGGATTTCAACCGAAAAGGACTGATGCAAATGTTTAAGGAAGCGCGGTTTTATGAAAAAATTGAAAACTTGCAGGTGAGGTGTCTTTTGTGTCCGCATTACTGCAAGTTGTCCGTAGGTGAAACCGGGATTTGTGGAGCAAGGAAGAACAGAGGCGGGTTGCTTTATGCAATGGGATATGGTGAAATAACATCATATGGAATTGATCCGATCGAAAAAAAACCGCTTTTCCATTACTACCCGGGCAAAAAAATTTTTTCGGTAGGAAGCTATGGATGCAATCTGAAATGCGACTTCTGTCAGAACTACAGAATTGCCCATGAAAGGCCGCAAACCTTGCATATGGAGGCGGAAAGGCTTCTTGAGCTAGCTCTGCGCTATAGAAGCGAGTCCATTGGTGTGGCATTCACATACAACGAGCCCATAATAAATCCTGAATATATAATAAAATGCGCAAAGCTTATTCATGCCGAGGGCATGAAGGTGGTTCTGGTCACCAATGGATTTATAAATGAAGATCCATTGGAGGCTCTTTTAGAGCAGGTAGACGCCATGAACATAGATCTTAAGGCATTCAATGAAAAGTTTTATACTGATATATGCAGCGGTAAGGCAAATCCGGTGAAAAAGACAATAGAACGCTCATGCAGAAGTGTTCATGTTGAGGTCACAACACTTTTGATAGAGGACCTAAATACAGACGAAAGAGAAATTGATGCGATGAGCCGATACTTGGGGGGATTGAAAAAGGATATGCCTCTCCATCTTTCAAGGTATTTTCCGGATTGGAAGAGGAATGACCCTCCGACGCCCATCGAAAGGATAAAGTCCCTTGCGGAGATAGCCCGAAGGCATTTGAATCATGTTTATATAGGAAATGTTCCGGGAGTGGACAACAATACATACTGTCCGGAATGCCGATCCTTGATTGTCGATAGAAGCAAGTATGAAGGCATGGTCTACAATCTGAAAAACGGCATATGTGAAAATTGCGGAAGAAGGATAATGATCAGGCATGAATGAAGGAGGCGAGCTTAATGAAATCAATCTATACAAGGAGAAGCATAAGAAAATACAAGGATAAAAAAATCGACGATAAAAAAATCGAAGAATTGCTGAAGGCTGGAATGTGTGCGCCTTCAGCGGGAAATGAACAGCCGTGGCACTTCATAGTCGTTGAAGACAAAAGGATTATGGAGCGCATTCCAGACTTCCATCCATACGCCGCAATGGTCAAGAATGCATCCCATGTGATATGCGTATGTGTGGATTTGAACCTTCAGCTATATGAGGGATACTGGATACAGGATTGCTCGGCTTCAACGCAGAATATTCTTCTCATGGCCGAGGAGCTTGGAATAGGTTCTGTTTGGCTGGGAGTCTATCCGAGGGAAGAGAGAATGAACGGATTGAAGAAACTCTTGAAACTGCCCGACAACATAGTTCCGTTTTGCCTTATCTCGCTCGGGTATCCTGATGAGAAGAAACCGGCGAATGACACATATTTTGAAGAGCGGGTTCATAAAAACAGGTGGTGAGAAAAATGAAAATGCTGATTGTAAACAATCCAAATGCGGGAAAAAAAACAGTGCAGAAGCATCTGAATACTTTAGTTGGCCGATTGGTCATTGAAGGGATAGTTTCATGCGTTAAGAGTATAGATGAAGGAGCAGACGGTAGGGAAAGGGCTTTTGTTGAAGCCGCCGCAAGTAAAGACATAGGTCTCGTAATGGTTATTGGTGGAGACGGCACAATTCATGAGGTCGTAAACATCATGATAAAGAACAAGATCAGAATTCCCATTGCACTGATTCCGGCCGGAACAGTAAACGATTTTGCCAACTACCTTTATTTGCCTAAGGACATAGACGATGTTTTCGAAATGGTGAAACGTTTCAAGCTCCAAGCGGTAGATGTAGGAAAGGTAAACAATCGATATTTTATAAATGTAGCCTTTGCGGGAATGATGGCCAAAGTCGGATATGAAACACCTGGTGAAATTAAAACGGTGTTTGGGAGGCTTGCCTACTATGCCGCAGGCATTCGTGAGGTCAGCGATGGTATTGGAAGACCGTATACATTTCGGTTTCAATACGATGGAAATTTATTGGAAATAAAGTCTTACCTTTTTGCAGTAATGAATTCATCTTCAACAGGGGGATTCATGAATTTTGCGCCCTATGCAGAGGTTAATGACGGATTGCTTGACGTTATAGCTATAAAAAAATCAGACATGATAGATATGGCGGCTGTTTTCCTAAAACTGATATCAGGGCAGCACATAAAGGACCCAAACGTTATTTATTTCAAAACAGACAAGCTGAAAGTGGAAACCGAAAGCCCCGGACTCATAGTAGACATTGACGGAGAAAAAGGGGTCGAATTTCCCTTGGAGTTTTCAATAATACGCAGCGCTCTAGAGTTTCTTGTGCCCTAAAATAGAATGACAATATAAAAAACCCAGTCTTTAAAGATTGGGTTTTTTATATTGCCATTCTATTCGATGAATTTTACGGCAGTTCCATAAACTATAACCTCAGCCGCGCCCTGCATGATTGCGCTTGTGGCATAGCGTATATTTACCACGGCATCGGCTCCAAGTTCCTCGGCTTCTTTTACCATTCGTTCTGTTGCAATTGCCCTGGCCTCGTTCATCATTTCCTGATAGGCAATTATTTCGCCTCCAACCAGGGTTTTTAGGCTGCTCATTATGTCTTTTCCTACATGCTTGGCTCGTACAGTTGCTCCCTTTACGATAGAAATCGTCTCAAGTTTTTTGTCAGCAATGTAATCAGTATTTACTAAGATCATCCTTATCCTCCTTTTCGATTTCGTGTATTCGTTTGTACCCGGTGTAAGCCATGGCTGCTATCAAGGCCGCTATGGCTAAGAAAGCCCCAATTCTCCACAATCCCGGTAAACCCTCTTGGGAAAACAAATGGCCGTAAAGAATGAAGATAATTATTGTTATTAAAGTGATGAATATGGTGATGATTTTGTTAACGGTTTTCATTAATATCACTTCCTGATTAAAGAAAATTCTTTTACTAGAATTTTACCATATTTCCGCTAGTTATTCCATATTGTTAGAATCAAAGGAATCTGATAAGATTGACATAATAATTCAAGGAGGACTTTATGAGCAAAATTAGAATAGTTACAGACACTACTGCCTATATACAAAAAGAATATGCGGAGCTAAAGGGCATAGAAATAGTTCCGTTGACCATACACTTTGAAGGGGAAGCGGAAAAGGAGGGATACCCGGGAGAATTTGAGGAGTTCTTCAAAAGGTTGAAGGAATCCAAGTCTTTTCCCACTACCTCGCAACCTTCGGTTGGAGCATTCGCCGAGGTTTTTAGAGAATTGGTGGAAAGCGGCAATGAAGTCATAGCCATCACCATATCCGGCAAGCTAAGTGGAACATTTAGCAGTGCTCAGATGGCGGCTGAAATGATTGCACCTGATAAAATAAGTGTTGTGGATTCTAGGACTACTGCGGCCAACCTTAAAGTGTTGGTGGAGAAGCTATTAAATATGGCAAGCGAAAGTGACGATAGGATTTCCATAGTTGATAAGATTGAAAAAGAGAAAGCCAAAACAGGAATTAGCCTAACAGTGGAAACCCTTGAGTATTTGAAGCGTGGAGGAAGACTTACTGCTTCTCAGGAATTTTTAGGGAAGCTATTGAAGATTAAGCCGATTATTGCTTTGGTAGACGGAGCCCTTGAACCGATTGATAAGGTCAGAGGCAAAAAAAAGGCCATTAAAAGAATGCTGGAAAGCATACCCCAAAATGCAGAGATTATTTCAATTTCACATATTTTGAGCCAAGATGAGGCAAACGAGTACAAGCTAATTCTTGAAAATGAGTTTCCGGGTGCGACTATTGCAATTGAAGAGCTTGGGCCGGTTATTGGAGCCCATCTTGGACCAAAAGCAATAGGATTTTGCTACTCTATCAAGTGATGAGAATGGATTTTTATACTATTGCCATACATCCGTTGCGGTATATTTTGTGTACTTTTGAAAAAAACGGTACAAATATAAAAAAACGCTTGCATAAATATGCAAGAATGCGTATAATTAACGCAGGATATAAATTAGAGGAGGATTATTAATGAATACTAAAAAATTATTGGCTTTACTCATGGTCGGCATTATGATTTTTGCCGTTGTTGCTTGTTCGCCGGCGGCGGAACCATCTGCTGAAGAACCGGTTGCTGAAGAACCGGTTGCTGAAATGACAAAATTGGATGAAATCAAGGAAGCGGGCAAATTGGTACTAGGAACTAGCGCTGACTATCCACCCTATGAATTCCATGTTGTTAAGGATGGAGCAGATGCTATCGTGGGCTTTGATATCGAAATTGCAAAGGCCATCGCAGAAGACTTGGGCGTTGAACTTGAAATCAAGGATATGGCATTCAACGGATTGCTGCCAGCTCTTGAGGCAGGCGGAGTAGACTTAGTAATTGCTGGACTGACTCCCACCGAAGAGAGAGCTTTGGCGATTGATTTTTCAGAGGTTTACTATACTGCTATACAAGGCGTAATGCTTAATGTTGAAAACGCAGACAGCATCACAACGGTTGAAGATTTAAACGGCAAGATTGTAGGCGTGCAAAAGGGTACTACGCAGGAAGAGATAGCAAAGACGATCGAAGGTGCCGAAGTCAAGGGCCTTGGAAAAATGCCAGACCTTGTTCTCCAACTTAAAAACGGAAATATTGATGCTGTTGTTGCAGAAAAGCCTGTTGCAACTGCTTACGCAAACAACAATGATGACATCATGCTTGCTGATATGACACTTGATTCAGGAGATAGCGGTTCAGCAATAGGATTCAAAAAAGGAGCTCCGGAATTTGTAGAAGCTGTAAATGCTTCACTTACTAAATTGATGGATGCAGACATGATTTCGCAGTATGTATTCGATGCAATTGAGCTTTCAGAAGAAAACTAATAGAGAGCAAAATATTTTCAAAACATCAATTATAAAAACCGGAAAGATAGTGGCTTATACCACTATCTTTCTATGTTATAATGGATAAGAATTTTATCAAAATGAATTAAATGCAGTGAATGGGGGGGAAAACAATTGAATTTGGATTTTCTTATTAAATACAAGATGTTTTATATATCCGGTGTGGCGAATACGCTGCTTTTGGCTATTTTTGCAGTTTTTTTTGGTGTGATCCTCGGAGTAATGCTTGCACTCATGAAGATTTCAAAGAAAACAATATTAAGGGCAATCGCGACTGCATACATTGAATTCCTTAGAGGAACGCCGGTCATAATTCAGATTTACATCATCTTTTACGGGCTTCCCAGAGTTATTCCGCTCGATTTGCCGGATATGGTTTGGGGGATTATAGCACTAAGCTTAAACAGCGGGGCCTATGTGGCTGAAATAATCAGGGCTGGAATCCAGGCAGTGGACAAGGGCCAAATGGAAGCCGCCAGATCAATAGGAATGCCTTTTAACATGGGGATGCGCTACATTGTAATCCCGCAGGCATTCAAGAATATACTTCCGGCGCTTGGAAATGAATTCATAGTTGTGGTAAAGGAATCAGCAATAGTTTCTGTTGTAGGTATAACCGAGCTCATGTATCGCGCAGATACAATAAGGGGAATCACATACCAAGCCTTTGCGCCTCTCATGGTGGCGGCTGTAATATATTTCATAATAACATTCACATTGTCCCGACTGCTAGGCATAGTTGAAAGGAGGATGAGCGCAAGTGATTAAAACAATAAATTTGCATAAGTATTTTGGAGATCTCCATGTGCTTAAAGGCATAAACACACATATAGAAAAAGGAGAGGTTGTAGTAGTAATAGGGCCTTCAGGCTCGGGAAAAAGTACTTTTTTAAGATGCCTGAACTTGCTTGAACAACCAACGGAAGGGGAAATCATTTTTGAAGGGGTTTCAATAACCGATCCTAAAAACGATGTTAATCTACAGAGGCAAAAAATGGGAATGGTTTTTCAGCAGTTCAATCTTTTTCCCCTTATGAATGTTACAACAAATGTAACACTAGGCCCGATAAAGGTAAAAAAGGTTTCGAAGGATGAAGCGGATGCCTTGGCGAAAAAACTTTTGGAACGCGTAGGACTTCCGGACAAAGCGGAGGCCTATCCTAAACAGCTTTCAGGTGGACAGAAGCAGAGGGTGGCAATTGCGAGGGCATTGGCAATGGAACCTGATGTGATGCTTTTCGATGAACCTACATCAGCCCTTGATCCGGAAATGGTTGGAGAGGTGCTGGATGTCATGAAGGATTTGGCATCGAAGGGAATGACAATGGTAATAGTTTCCCATGAAATGGGATTTGCAAAGGAAGTTGCGGACAGGATTCTTTTCATGGATGACGGGATAATCGAAGAAGAGGGTACCCCCCAAGAAATTTTCGACAATCCAAAGAGTCCGAGAACAAAGGATTTTTTAGGAAAAGTATTATATTAAAAAATCCCGAAACAAAAGAACCCCAACATCGGATGATGCTTGGGGTTCTCGAATGCAATGAAATAATTACAATTTAACCTTTGCAGTGGGTATAATTAAATGTATGCGCTTTGAATCTTGTTTTAAAATGCCCGCTTGGGGTAACAATATTAAGGTGATTGCACTGTGATTTGGCAAACAAAAATGAAGGAGGAATACAAATGGCTAAGAGACTTGAGGTTTACAAATGCGAAGTATGCGGCAATATTGTGGAAATTTATAATGCCGGTGGTGGCACTTTGGTTTGCTGCGGTGAAGATATGAAACTGCAGGAAGAAAAAACCGCTGATTCATCGACAGAGAAACATGTGCCAGTAATAGAAAAAATTGACGGCGGATATAAAGTGATTGTAGGGAGCACTTTGCATCCAATGAAGGAAGAGCACTACATCCAATGGATTGAATTGGTGGCAGGGGATAAAGTATATACTGAATATCTTTCCCCGGGAATGGCTCCTCAAGCAACATTTATGGTTAAGGCCGAAACGGTTGTTGCAAGAGAGTATTGCAATGTGCATGGCCATTGGAAAAACGAAAAATAACATTACAGAGAAAACAGGAGGAAATAAATGATTAATAAAAGAATGGAAAAAGCAATCAATGAGCAAATAAATGCCGAATTGTATTCGGGATATCTATATCTGTCAATGTCGGCTTATGCACAAACAAAAAATATGAGCGGCATTGCAAATTGGCTAAGGGTGCAGGCCCAGGAAGAGCAATTTCATGCAATGAAAATGTTTGACTATGTAAACGAAAGAGGCGGGACAATCGTTCTTGACATGATTGAAAAACCTCAAACCGAGTGGGAAAATTTTGTGGATGTTTTTGAAGAAGTATATAAGCATGAGCAAAAGGTGACTTCGCTCATAAACAATTTGGTTGATATTGCAATGGAAGAAAAAGACCACGCTACTTTCAATTTCCTTCAGTGGTATATAGGGGAGCAGGTAGAAGAGGAAGCAAATGCTTCGGGACTTCTCGAACAGCTTAAATTTATCGATGGAAAAGGTTCCGGTCTGTTCATGATGGACAGGGAACTTCAAACAAGAGTGTTCACGCCCCCTGTTGCTGAATAATATAGTATAATGGACAAAATAATAATTAGAGAAAAGGAGATACAGACATGCCCGAATTGAAAGGAACCAAAACGGAACAGAATTTGTTAAAATCTTTTGCGGGGGAGTCTCAGGCTAGAAACCGTTATACTTTTTTTGCTGAAATGGCCATTGACGAGGGATACGAGCAGATTGCCGAGATATTCGAAGAGACCGCTTACAATGAAAAGGTCCATGCCGACATATTCTTTAGCTTTCTCGAAGGCGGAGACCTCGAAATAACTGCTACTTATCCGGCTGGGAAAGTCGGAACAACTGCCGAAAACCTAAATGCGGCCGCAATGGGGGAGAATGAAGAATGGACGATTCTTTATCCCGAATTCGCGAAAGTGGCGAATGAGGAAGGCTTCCCCAAAATCGCATCAGCATGGAAGATGATATCTAAAGTCGAAAAAGAGCACGAGGAACGCTATAGCGCATTGCTTAAAAGCGTTGAAGAAGAAAAAGTGTTTGCCAAGGATGAAACGGTCGAGTGGAAGTGCAGAGAATGCGGATACGTCCACAGTGGAGCCAAAGCTCCCGGCAAATGTCCCGTTTGCGCAGTTCCGCAGTTGGCCTTCGAAGTGAGAGCAAAAAACTATTAAAAGGCAGCGGGCAGTTTGCAGCTTGCAGTAAAAACTTAAAAGCAAAAAATAAAAACAAGAACTCGGATTTAGTCTGAGTTCTTGTTTTATATTTACTACAAACTGTTTATTGCTTTGAAGTATTTCTTTCTATCGGACATCAGCTTTTGCGGCTCAAGACTTGTATGCTTGCTGCGCCCTAAATACAGTGGAAAGATACAAGTAGCAAGTAGTAAGAAAAAAATTAAAATCAGGCAAAAGCACCAAATGCATTTTGAGGTTTTTCTTTGTTTTCAGGTTTAGGAAACTTGTACAATTTAATGCACCACTCGAATTGAGAATCTACTCGAGGCATTCCAAGTTGAGGTTTCATATTGCGATGCATCGACCGAGGCTTGATATTCACAGCTTTGGATAAGGCTAAATCGTCAAGAAATCTGCTTTGGCTTTAGCCCGACGCGAAGCGAGTTTGCAGATTTTAGATTTTGCCGAAAAACAAAGCGCTATGAATACCCACAGGGCACGCGAATCCGCCGCAGGTCGTAGCGAGAAATTTGATCCTTGACCTGAAATCATCAACTTTCTTTGTTTCTATTTGCTACTTCCCACTTTCCACTTGCTCCTTCCCACTTCCTTTGCTTTTTCTTCTTACTTCCTACTTTCTACTTGCTACTTTCCACTGCCCTTTCACATCTTATAAAGAAACCACTTGCATGTGGAAAGCTCGTATTTCAATTCATAGACCCTCAGTTCATCATCAATGAGGCTTTGGCAGCGGAATATATACATCGCATTGCCTGCCATTTTTTCTGACTCCCTGTGGATTATAATATCAACCTTGATTATTATCGGAGGGTGATCGGAATCCTCCGACATTTTGAATTTAAGAGGATAAGGAATCCCTTTTTCTGAAAAACAGGCAATCATTTCTATGGGAATCTTAACTATTTTCATTTATGAAACGCATCCTTTCAGGAAGACGGCAATTAGAGATGACCGGAAACCATTTTATAATCGGCATGAACCCCACCGGATATGGGCTTTAGGCCGCTTTCCAAAAAGGCGGACCGAGTTATTGAATAAAGGCCGTGTTTTTCTCTTATTTGGTCAATTGTTTCATCAAGTCTGCGTTTCTTTTCGCTGTCGGCTGAATCGAAAAACGAAATTTGCAGATTTTCGCATGCGCATAAGTCGGAAATCCGAATCCCCAAAAGCCTCAAGGGTTGACCCTGCCATGCATCATCGAAAAGCTTTTTTGCCAGAACGTAAATTTCATTGGTTGAATCTGTGGCATTAAAAATTTTTTGTTGGTGGGAATAGCTCAGAAAATCATTTGTCTTCAAGGATACAGAAAAGACCTTTCCCATCTTTTTTTCTTGCCGAAGGCGCATTCCGGTCATTTCACATAAGGAGAGCAAGACCCTGTGAGCCGTTTCCCTTTCGGTCACATCGAAGGGGAGGGTGGTGGAGTTTCCTATTCCCTTTATTGAAGCCGGCCTTTCGACTTCGGAAATATCCAATCCGTTTGCATAACGCCAGATGGTTTCTCCATGTTTTTTGAAATATCCGAGCAAAATATTTCTATCTGTTTTGGCTATGTCGCCTATGGTCATTATGCCCATGCGCTTCAGCTTATGCACGGTTGCCCGTCCGGCCATGAACAAATCTCCTGCATCCAAAGGCCACATCTTTTCCTCTATCTCTTCAGGAAAAAGGGTATGGATTTGGTCAGGTTTTTTGAAATCGGAAGCCATTTTAGCCAAAAGCTTGTTTTCGGAAATTCCTATGTTGACTGTGAATCCCAGTTCCGTCCGGATGCGGTTTTTAAGATTTGCGGCGACCTTCATAAAGTTTTTATCTATGTTGGGCAATGTCGAAAGATCTGCAAAGCATTCGTCTATTGAATAGATTTGAAGCGAGGGTATGCAGGTTTCAATCATGTTGAACATAGCCTTGCTTGCCTTCGTATAAAGATCATAATCTGGAGAAACGACTTTAAGCATAGGACATTTTTTTCTGGCTGCGAAGAGAGATTCTCCGGTCGTTATGCCCATGGCCTTTGCAGGGATGGATTTCGCGAGCACTATGCCTCTTCGGGACGCGGAGTCGCCACCTATAACGCAGGGGATTTCTCTTAAATCCTGCTTTTCTCCGTGTTGAAGGCGGTAAGCGGCCTCCCATGAAAGGAAGGCTGAATTGACATCGATATGAAAAATGACTTTTTTCATAAAAAAGCCTCCTTTGCTATAACTTCATTATAAACGAACAAAAGTTCGATTTCAATCTTATATTCCGAAAAAAGATAAAAATGCGATGTTAAATTTGTTATAATCAAATCGCAGGCATGAAAGGGGCTGATTGCTACGGAAGATGTTCCCGCTGAGGCCGATTTGTCTAGGAAAATGAGTTTGAATCTCAAGAAAAAGGGATTCAAGTTTGTGGGACCCGTTATATGCTATGCGTTCATGCAGGCCGTGGGAATGGTTAATGATCACGAAACGGGATGTTTCCGTCATGGAGAAATCCTTTCCATTTCAAAAGGAGCAAAAGGGTTGTAATAAAATTGTCATTCAAAACAAAAGTAATAGTGATAGAATTAAAAACGATAAAATAGAAAGAGGAGGGAAGGCCTAAGGCCGATGAATATGAGCAAAAGAAAAATATTGGCAGGATTGCTTGTGGCGGTTTTGATTATGACCGTTTTCAGCGCTTGCTCAAAAAAGGAAACAGCGAAAGAAATGCTGGAAAAATCCATTGAAAGATCCATGGAGACTAAATCAGTCAAACAGACATTTGATATGGGGGTTTCTTTTGATCCGGGGATGACTGAAGAGGAAAAGGCGCAGGATCCCATGTCGGGAGGACTAGTTGAAATGATCGACAGCATGAACGTGAGCGGTGAATTTGCTTCCGACACGGAATCGGGCATTTCGGGCGGCAATGTTCTTATCGACATGAAAGGCATGCAGTTTAATCTCGAGGTTTATGCCGACAGCATGGGCGGGGTTTTTATAAAAATGCCAATGAGCGACAAATACATTACCGTAAACACTACAGGGGAAATCCCGAGCGAAGAAGAAATCGAAGAGATGAAAACATTTTCCAAGGAAATCGCAACATCTCTCATAGCCGGTTTTTCAGAGGAAAACATGATTATTGAAGATAAGAGCGTTGAATTGTCCGACGGTACGTATGACTTGAATGAAATTACAGTTACATTGGATGATGCAGAGGCAAAAGAACTTATTAAAAGCCTCATCCCTGAAATCTATTCCAACGGGACAATGAGGAAATCATTGGAAACCAACGTGCGCATGCAGTGGGAGATGGAAGGCAAGAATATAAAAGACATGGATATTGAAGCGGAGATAGACAGTCTGGTTGAAAAGGCATCAAAAGCTTTCGATGAAGCGGAAGGCGTTTTCACAATAGATGAATTCGTAATGGTTTTCGGAATTGACAAAGACTATAATACTAGAGAAACCAATGTCAATATGGCATATTCGGTTACAGATGAAACGACAGAAAAACCCGTAAAAATGGGGTTTGAATTTACCAGCGAGACTTATGGCATAGATGAGCCGGTTTCGATAGACATGCCGGCGGTAAACGAGGAGAACTCGATTACCATGGAGGATTTCGTCATGCAAACAATGTTTGGCGGAATGCAGCAAATCCAGCCTATGCCCGAATCCGGAGCAAGCCAGAAATAGAAATGTTCAAACATGAAAATAAAGCTTATATAAAGTAATATCTTAAAATGGAAGCGGAATTCGGTGATATCATAATGGTAATAATTACGGCTCTTCTTGGATTTGCTGTTCTTGTGGCCGTTGGTATGCTTCAAAGGGTTAAAAAGAAGAAACTAGAAGCAGATGCGGCAGTATGATTTTAAAAATAAAATAAAAATACAAAATAGAGTCGCCGCGCATTTTATTGAGGTGCGGCGGTATTTTTACGCATACTTTACAACTAACAACTTAAATAGTATAATGAAGTTGTAAGAAAAAAGTTTAAAAATTAATAAAAAGGGAATAAATATAGTTGGAGACGTATTAAAGCTAAAACAATAAAGAGGTGATAATTTGAGAAAACATGCTTCGATTAAGCTATGGGAGAATGTAAGCAAGGAAGAATGGAACGATTGGCGTTGGCAGGTTAAGAACAGAATAACAACGGTAAGTCAATTGAAAAAAGTCATAAATCTTTCAAAAGATGAAGAAGAGGGCATAATGGATTCACTCAAGACGCTTCGCATGGCGATAACGCCTTACTATGCATCGCTCATGAGTCTGAATGATGTGAATTGTCCTATTCGGATGCAAGCTGTTCCGACGATTAAAGAAACACATAAGAGTTCGGCTGACATGCTGGATCCTCTTCATGAAGATTCTGATTCACCGGTTACCGGGTTGACACACAGATATCCTGACAGGGTTCTTTTTCTCGTTACGGATATGTGTGCTATGTATTGCAGACATTGTACACGCAGGCGGTTTGCAGGACAAAAGGATACGGCAAACTCCGTGGACAACATAGATTTAGCCATAGAACACATCAGAAAAACACCGGAAATCAGGGATGTGCTGCTTTCAGGAGGAGATGCCCTGTTGGTTTCTGATGAAAAGCTTGAGTATATAATTTCTAGATTGAGAGCCATTCCCCATGTTGAAATAATACGAATAGGAACACGTACTCCGGTTGTGCTTCCACAGAGGATTACGCCTCAACTCGTAAAAATGCTTAAAAAATATCATCCCATTTGGCTAAACACCCATTTCAACCATCCGAATGAGATAACTCCTGAATCAAAAAAAGCGTGCGAACGTCTTGTGAATGCGGGCATCCCGGTGGGAAACCAGACTGTGCTTCTAAGAGGCATTAATGATTGCTCACACATTATGAGGGAATTGATGCATGGAATGCTAAAAATCAGGGTAAGGCCGTACTACATTTATCAATGCGACCTTTCACAGGGAATAGAACATTTTAGGACCCCTGTTTCGAAGGGTATAGAAATAATAGAAAGCCTAAGAGGGCATACCTCCGGCATGGCAGTCCCAACCTTTGTGGTGGATGCGCCGGGAGGAGGCGGAAAGATACCTGTAATGCCAAATTACGTCGTATCCATGTCTCACAATAAGGTTGTGCTTAGAAACTATGAAGGTGTTATAACGACCTATACCGAGCCCGATAATTATGTTTCTGCTTGCCAATGTGAATATTGCCAAGGAGAAAAGACTCATGAGATGGAGGGTGTTGCGGGACTTCTGCAGGGAAATAGCGTTTCGCTTGAGCTCAAGGAACTTGAACGAGATAAGAGGCATAAACTTCACGAATGATTTAAAATGTATCCTGAAAGCATTTGCGGCTTTCGGGATATTTTGTTGGCAAATTAGTGTATAATGGATGGACAGTAAAAAAAGAAAACGACATGAAAGGAAGCGTAAATATGAAGAATAACCCAAGGGTTGAATTTGAGATGGAAGACGGCGGGGAAATCGTAATTGAATTAAAGCCTGAAAAAGCTGCTAATACAGTCAACAATTTCATTTCATTGGCAAAGAAAGGATTTTATGATGGCTTGACTTTCCATAGAGTCATACCGGGCTTCATGATTCAGGGAGGATGCCCGACAGGCAACGGAACAGGCGGCCCAGGATACGGAATCAAAGGTGAATTCTCGTCAAATGGTTGTAATAACGATTTGGTTCACAAAAGAGGCGTGCTTTCAATGGCAAGAGCAATGAGCCCGGATTCGGCAGGATCCCAGTTTTTCATCATGCATGCCGATTCTCCGCATCTTGACGGTCAATATGCCGCATTTGGCGAAGTAGTAGAAGGCATTGAGGTAGTTGACCGCATTGCAGGAGTCAAAAAAGACGGGAGTGACAAGCCCAAACAAGACATCGTAATCCTTAAGGCAAAAGTCGAAACCTTCGGAGTAGAATATCCGGAGCCGGAAACAGTATAAGTAGAAAGTAGAAAGTAGAAAGTAGAAAGTAGAAAGTAGAAAGTAGAAATAAAAGAAAAAGACAAAACCATGGGGTGATAAGCCTTTGGTTTTGTCTTTTGTTTTTACATCTCTTTTCCAAGTTCTTTAATAACGCATGTTAAAATACTTTACTTGATTTATATTTTTATAATTTGAGTAATTCTAATTTTATATTCTTATCAACGATAATTCATTCCAATATAGGCGCTAATAAACCACATTACAAAAGCAATACTCGCCCCTAAAGATATACCTACAAATAATTTTGTCATCATGTTCCCTTTATCTTTTTTTAAGACTATATACAATATACCTACAAATGAAACAGGTGATAAAATTAGAAATATCCAACTTAAAATTGCATACATTTTAATTACTCCCTCTCGAAGACTCTTATAAAATTATATGTTTGGTTTAATCAAATAATAGCACTAAAGTCTAACAGAACCTATTTTTTAAGTTTTTATGTTTTATACTTGTTTCTGCAAGTAACAAGTAGCAAGTAGCAACAAATACAAAAGAAAAAGGCGAAATCCAATATAAGAAACCGAAAAACCTTTTCTAATGTTCATGGTTTTCCGGTTTCTTTTTTTGAATTGGTTTGAAGTTTTTAGAAACTTATGCAGTTTAATTCGCCACTCAAATTGAGAATCAACTTAATGCTGATTCAGGTTGAGGTTTCATATTGCGTGCATCGACCGAGGCTTGATATTCACAGCTTTGGATAAGGCTAAATCGTCAAGAAATCCGCTTTGGCTTTAGCCCGATACGGAGTGAGTTTATGAATACCCACAGGGCACGCGAAACAGCAGGAAGGGCGTAGTCGGCAATCAGATTTTGAGCCGGCAACGGGCATTCAATTATTTGGCGTTTGTTTCGGTATTTGTGAATTTGAATTTTGCTTAAGCTTTTGACTCTTAAACTGCTTACTGCCTGCTGCATGCTGCTAGCTGTCTTTCCTCTTCCCACTTTAAAGTTTGTTGAAAATAGGCTTTCCTTTATCAAACGTGCATACATATTTGAAACCGACGTCTAGAAGAGTTTCCCTTACATAGTCGAATTCAAAAGCTATTGTCTCGGGCGTGTGGGAATCCGATCCCATAGTAATAACCTCTCCGCCGAGCTTTTTATACAGCTTGAGTATAGGAAGGGAAGGCATCATGTGGCTTTTTCCCCTGCTCATAGCGGAGGTGTTGACCTCTATTCCCTTTCCTTTTTGGGCAAGCCTTTTGAAAATCATTTCATAATACTCGAAGTAATCTTCGGGGCGAAGAGCCTTGACCGATTTCTGGTATTTGCCGGGTATGTCTATGTGGCCTATGACAGAAAAGCCATCAAGGGTTTGGATACTTTCATAAAGCTCGCTTAAGTAAATCCTGTAGGCCTCATCAGGGGTCTTGCCTGAAAAAAAATCTCCATTGTAGAGGTCTTCCTTGCTTGCCGTGTGAATGGAGGCTATTACAAAATCGAAATTCCATTTTTCAAGCAAAGCCTGGCAACGCCAGGTTATATGGGGCTGCATTCCTATTTCAATTCCGCTGAGTATCTTGATTCTCTTTCCATATTTTTTCCTTAGGGATTCGATGACCTGTAGCCTTTCTCCTGGATCGAAGTTGAAGCTTATGGTGGGGTCCGTATAGTCGTAATCCATATGGTCGGTGAAGCATATCTCGGAAATATTTCGCTTAATAGCCTCTTCAACAAAACTTGCCATGGGAATATCGCAATCATTTGAAAAATCGCTGTGCACATGATAATCGTACATTTTATTACCTCCCTTTAAAGACATATATTATATTCTAACAGAGTGGGTATCAATAGCAAGGAACGGGCTGCAAAAGTCAGAATAATAAGACTTTATTGCGGCGTCTATTTTATTGTTGACTTCAAGAGGCATAAGTAATAAAATGTCACTATAGCAATTTACCGCTTTAGCACGATACAGTAATAAAACAAACGAAACGGAGGACTGTCATGGTTTTATATAAAGAATTATTCCCGGAGGGAGTAGACGATATACACAGCGATGAATATGAAATCAAGGAAAATCTGGTATCGGATATAAGGTCAATGTTCAAATCCTATGGCTACCGCCAGGTTGCAACACCAACATTTGAATTCTACGATCTCTATTTGGGTATAGACGGAACAATAGATGTGACAGAGATGTTTAAAATCATAGATTCCGACGGCAAAATTCTCGTGCTGAGACCGGATGCCACGATACCTGTAGCCAGGATGGCAGCAATGAATTACAAGCATTCGGAAGGTTATTTGAAACTGTCTTATATAACTAACATATTTAGGCACAGCGAAAGCGAACGGGGCAATAGAAGAGAATTTACACAGGCGGGGATCGAATATATGGGCAGCGCGAAAACCTGGTGCGATGCCGAGGTGATTGCCATGGGCATCAAAATGCTTTTGGGATTCGGCCTTGAGGATTTTCACATAGATATGGGCCATGCTGGATTTTTAGGACAACTGCTCGAGGGTACTGGTATTGGAAGCCACAAAAAAGCAATGCTGTACAAATTTATAGAAGACAAGAATTACAGCGAGCTTTCAACATATCTTGAAAGATTGAACATGGACGAGGTTGTAAAGAATGCAATAATAAAGCTTCCAAGACTATACGGAAAACCATCGGATGTGATTGAGCGGGCAGAAGAGGTTATTGTGAACGAAGAAATGAGGAAATCCCTTGAAAACCTGAAGGCCGTTTATGAAATATTGAAGGCATGGGGAATGGAAAAATATATCCTTTTCGACTTGGGATTTACGAATCAGTTCAATTACTACACAGGAGTCATTTATAAGGGTTATGTAAGCAACTATGGCCGGGTGCTTTTGTCAGGCGGCCGGTACGACAACCTAATGGAGCAATTCGGGGAGGGCAAGCCGGCGTGTGGATTCGGATTCAATGTAGACCAATTGATTGAAGTGATGAACATTTACGATATCAATCAAGCATATGATTGTCATACCGATTGCTATATGGTCTGTTCGGAAGAAAACATGGTAAGGGCACATGCGTTGGCAGAAAGAATGCGAAGCACTGGAATGATAGTGGAAACGGATCTTTTACAAAACGACCTGCAGTTTCAGTTGTTTAATGCGGGCTTTAGGAATGCAAAGCACATAGTCGAATTCATGGGGGATGAAATAACGGTTAGAAGAACAGCTGACAGGGCAATGAAGACATATAGCGTCAAAAATTATGCCAAGCTCATGAATGAGCCGGCGGAAATGATGAAATTCTGATTGGGGGAGATAAAATGGACAAAATAAAAATAGCTCTAGCCAAGGGCCGTTTGGCCAAAGAGGCCATAAAGATAATGGAAGAGGCCGGGATAGAATTTCCCGACTATACGGAAAAAAGCAGGAAGCTTATTTTTCAGGACAAGACAGGAAGAATACGCATGATATTTGTAAAACCTTGGGATGTTCCTGTTTATGTTGAAAAGGGGGCTGCGGACATAGGCGTCGTTGGGAAGGATGTCCTTATGGAGAACAAGGTTGATGTATATGAAGTTGCAGATTTGGGAATAGGTGCTTGCCGCCTTTGCGTGGCGGGATACGAGAGCCAAGAGTTCAACAAGAAAAAGAAGCTCAAGATAGGCACCAAGTTTTCAAACTCGGCAAAGGAATATTTCAACAAGAAGGGTATCCCCACAGAGGTTATAAAGCTTAACGGTTCAGTTGAGCTTGCCCCGATAATGGGGCTTTCCGATGTCATAGTCGATATAGTAGAGAGTGGCAAAACGCTTAAAGAGAACGGGCTTGTAATACTTGAGGAAATATTCGATATAAGCGCCCGCTTGATTGTCAACAAGGTTAGCTTGAAAACCAAAAGCGGGGAAATCGACAACATAATCGAAAAGATAGAAACCGTTTTAAGGGAGAGGTAATCCGAATGAAAATAATTAAAGTGAGCAAGGATTTTGCGCAGGATAAGGTTAGCGGGCTTCTAAAAAGAGGTGCCGACGATTTTAAGGAAATAGATGAAAAGGTGCGTGAAATAATAAGCGAGGTAAGGGAAAAAGGCGATTCTGCGCTCTATTCATATACAGAAATCTTCGATCGGGTGATTCTATCTTCGATTAGGGTTGGGAAGGAAGAAATTGAAGAGGCGGCAAAAAAAGTCGATCCTGAATTCCTTGAGGTTCTTAAGGAGGCGGCAGAAAACATAAGGGTATATCACGAAAAGCAGAAGGAAGAGACGTGGATGTTTGAAAACGAGGATAAAACCGTTCTCGGGCAGATAATAAGGCCACTATCCAGAGTCGGAATCTACATTCCGGGAGGAAAGGCTGCGTATCCATCCACAGTGCTAATGAATGCTATACCGGCCAAGGTGGCGGGGGTGGAACAGATTGCAATGGTAACTCCTCCGGACTTAAGCGGAGGTGTAAATTTAAGCATACTTGCGGCTGCCTATGTAGCGGGAGTCCATGAAATATATAAGGTTGGAGGGGCTCAGGCTATTGCTGCTCTTGCCTACGGAACAGAAACCATTACTCCGGTTGACAAGATTACCGGACCGGGAAATATCTATGTTGCAAGAGCAAAGCAGGCAGTTTTCGGAACGGTTGCAATAGACATGATGGCTGGACCGAGCGAGATTTTTATAATAGCCGATGAAAAACAGAATCCCGAATGCATAGCTGCAGATCTGCTTTCGCAGGCCGAACACGACGAACTGGCGGGAGTCATTCTTGCAACAACATCGCAAAGACTGGCCGAAGAGGTTGCCGAAGCGGTGGGGCGTCAGGCGGCTCTCCTTGAAAGGAAAGAAATAGCCGAAGCATCCGTAAGGAATAATGGCTTCATATTTGTGACCGAAAATCTTGAGCAGGCATTTGAAATAGCAAACGTTGTGGCGCCGGAGCATCTAGAGCTTTTGCTTGAAAATCCGGATGACTATCTTGAATCGGTTCGGAATGCGGGGGCCATATTTCTGGGGCCGTATTCTCCGGAACCGGTAGGGGACTACTTTGCGGGACCCAACCATACACTGCCGACATCGGGAACTGCCAGGTTTTCTTCAGCGCTTGGGGTGTATGACTTCATAAAAAGAACAAGCTATATAAAATATTCAAAGCAAGCCTTGGAAAAAAACAGGGACAAGATAATAAAATTTGCGCGCAAGGAAGGGCTTACCGCCCATGCCAATTCTATAAAAGTGAGGTTTGATAATAATGATTGAAAGAATGACAAAAGAGTCCATAAAGGGTATGAAAGCATACCTGGTCGACAACAGTAAATACGACATCAAGATAGACGCGAATGAATCCAACACCAACATATTCCAGGAAATCATGCCTGAAATATGGGGAAATGTTATGAAAGAAGATATAAACCGCTATCCCGATAGCGAAGCGTCCGAGCTAAGGAAAGCTATTTCCGGGTTCATAGGCGTTCCGCCCGAGAAGATACTTTGTGGAAACGGTTCAGACGAACTTATTAAGATGATAGTAGACGGTTTCGTAAACCCTGGGGAGGTTGTTCTTTCACATAGTCCGACATTTGGAATGTACGGTGTTTCAACCCGTGTGTCCGGAGGAACATATGCTGAAATCGAAACGGACGAGGTTTTTAACATAGACATAGATGCATTGATAGCAAAAGCGCGAGAGCTCAAGCCAAAGCTTATCTTTCTGTGCAATCCCAATAATCCGACCGGAAACATACTTGAAAAGAGCCAGGTAAGGCGTGTCCTCAGAGAGACCGAATCTATACTTGTTCTCGATGAGGCGTATATAGAGTTTGCAGGAGAGTCCATGGTTGACGAAATAGGCGACTGGGAGAATCTCGTAATAATGAGGACATTGTCAAAGGCATTCGGCTTGGCTGGACTGAGACTCGGATATATCATAGCGGATGGACCTATAATGGAAGTTATGAGGGCAATAAAACCCCCCTACAACCTTAACCGAATATCCCAAAGGCTTGCAACGGAGGTTCTGGTGCACGCGTCTTATATAAACAAGAACATAGAAGCAATGAAGGATGAAAGGGAAAGGATGCTTGGCGAGCTTGCCAAGATAGACGAATTGAAAGTCTTTCCCACAAAAAGCAATTTCATATTGCTTAGGACTGCGGAAGCGGAAAAGCTGGACAAGGCATTCAAGGATGAGTCCATATTGGTTCGAAAGTACTCCGGAGGGCGTCTCGAGAATTGCTTGCGCATAAGCATAGGTTCGCAAAGTGAAAATGAAGCCGTTATGGCTGTCATAAGGGGGGTTTTTAAATGAGAAAAAGCGAGATGGAAAGGGGAACAAAGGAAACCAAGATTTACCTTTCTCTGAACCTGGATGAACAGGAAGAGGCCAGAATCGATACCGGCATAGGGTTTTTCGACCATATGCTTAACCTTTTCGCCAGTCATGGAAGGTTTGGAATAGACCTCTCGGCAGAAGGCGACTATGAGGTGGACAACCACCACGTGATAGAGGATGCAGGCATAGTTCTTGGAAAGGCGTTTAAGGAGGCATTGGGAGACAAAAGAGGGATAAGAAGATATGCGTCAAAGTTTACACCAATGGATGAGTCTCTAAGCAGGGTTTGCATCGACATAAGCGGAAGGGGAATGCTTGTATTCGATTCCTGCTTCACCTGCGAGCGCATAGGTTCCATGGAAACAGAAATGATTGAGGAATTCTTCAGAGCGTTTGCCGTTTCAAGCGGCATAACCCTTCATATTGCCATGATGTACGGAAAGAATAACCACCACATGGCGGAGTCCATGTTCAAAGGATTTGGAAGGGCTTTGAAGGAAGCTGTTTCCATTGATAAGTTGATAGAAGGAATTCCTTCGACAAAAGGCGTTTTATAGGGGGTCGTTTAATGATAGCAATAGTGGATTACGGAATGGGAAACCTCAAAAATGTTCAAACCGCACTTGAAAATATTGGCGTGGAATCAATAATTACTTCGAAAGAGTCGGATATAGATGAAAGCGATGCCGTTCTTTTGCCCGGCGTTGGGGCTTTCAGGGATTCGATAAAATGCTTGAACGAATCGGGGCTTGTTCCGTGCATACGCCGAAATGTTGACAAGGGAAAAATTCTAATCGGCATTTGCCTTGGAATGCAGCTTTTGTTTGACAAGAGTTACGAGGATGGCGAATGGGAAGGCCTTGGATTCCTCAAGGGAGATGTTGTAAGATTTGACATTGACTTTAAGGTTCCCCACATGGGCTGGAACAATATCATCGTGAAAAGGGACGACCCCATTGGCAGAGGTGTAGAGACCGGAGAATTTGTATATTTTGTTCATTCATACTATGCTGTTCCCAAGGACCCGGATGATGTGGTTTTTTCCAGCGAGTATGGAGTGGAATTTCCTGCAATTGTGCGCAGGGGGAATGTTATAGGGGCCCAGTTCCATCCTGAAAAAAGCGGGGAGACAGGGTATAAAATACTGAAAAATCTTAAGGAGATGATAGAGGCATGATGATATTTCCGGCAATAGACATCAAGGAAGGCAAGTGCGTCAGGCTTCTTAGGGGTGAATTCGATCAAAAGACAGTGTATTTCGATGACCCGACCGAGGCTGCCCTTGCATGGAAAGACAAAGGCGCTGAATATATCCACATGGTGGATCTTGACGGAGCACTTCACGGCAAAGGCAAAAACAGGGAAGCGGTAAAAAAGATACTGGAGGCGGTAGATGTTCCTGTGCAATTGGGCGGAGGCATAAGGACCGTTGAAATAGCGGTAGACTGGATAGAGCTTGGAGTATCGAGGGTCATTCTGGGAACGGCTGCGGTAAAGAATCCTGAAATTGTTTCTGAGCTCATTCAAAAGGTTGGCGCAGAAAAAGTCGTCGTATCAATAGACGCCAAAAAAGGAATGGTTTGCACGGAGGGCTGGATGGAGACGAGCGAGATAGATGCTGTCGCATTCGCTAAGGACCTGCAGCAAAAGGGCGTAAAAACAATTGTATATACGGACATAGCCAAGGATGGAACACTAGTGGGTCCTAATTTAGAGGAGCTTGCCAAATTGCAGGAAGCAACCCAAATGGATATAATAGCATCGGGAGGCATAGGAAACATAGACCATGTGAAAAAACTCGCTCAAATGGGTCTCTATGGGGCTATAACAGGCAAAGCTCTCTATGAAGGTACGCTTGCGCTTGAGGAAGCGCTCGAGGTGTCGTCATGCTGACCAAAAGAATAATACCATGCCTTGATGTCAGAAACGGAAGGGTGGTAAAGGGAAAGAAATTCCAAGACGTGCAGGATGTTGAGGATCCCGTTTCATTGGCGAAATTTTACAGAAACGAGATGGCAGACGAGCTGGTCTTTTACGATATAACGGCTTCAAATGAAAAAAGGGATATTTTTTTAAATGTGGTTGAGAAGACCGCAGAGCAGATAAACATACCCTTTACAATTGGAGGCGGGATTCGCAGCGTTGAAGATTTCAACAAGGTTCTCAAGGCGGGAGCAGACAAGGTATCTGTAAATACGGCCGCAGTTTTACGTCCCGAGCTTATAAGGGAAGCGGCACTTAAATTCGGCAACCAGTGTGTTATGCTTTCAATGGATGTTAAATGGCTGAGAGAGGGAAAATGGACAATCTATATAAACGGGGGAAGAGTGGATACCGGGATAGATGCCCTGGAATGGGCTAAAAAGGGAGTCGCATTGGGAGCGGGCGAAATATGCCTGAATGCAATAGATTCCGATGGCGTAAAGGAAGGTTACAGTATTGAATTGACAAGGCTTGTCTCCGAATCTGTTAATGTTCCGGTCATAGCCTCGGGCGGCGCGGGAAAGAAAGAGCACTTTCTTGAAGTATTTGAAAAAGGCAAGGCCGATGCGGCTTTGGCGGCCTCGGTATTCCATTACAAGGAAATAAAAATTGATGAACTAAAAGAATATCTCGAAAATAATGGTGTTCCCATGAGGAGACGATTGAAATGAATATGGATGTGAAATTGAAGTTTGATGAAAAGGGGCTCCTTCCTGCCGTTGTACAGGATAATGCCACGGGGCAGGTTCTAATGGTTGCATACATGAATGAACAGTCTATTGAAAAAACACTCGAAACGGAAACAACGTGGTTCTACAGCCGAAGCAGAAAAAGACTTTGGAACAAGGGCGAGACCTCGGGCAATATACAGAAAGTCGTATCAATCGATTATGACTGCGACGCCGATACCCTTCTCGTAAAAGTGGATCCTGCGGGACCTGCCTGCCATACGGGCAACACTTCATGCTTTTACAGAAGGCTTTACGAGTCTGAAACAACGGAAGTGCAGGAAGATATACTCGACAGGCTTGAAAGAGTCATTAAAGAAAGAAAAGAAGGCGATGATGAGAACTCTTACACACGGTATCTATTCAACAAGGGAATCGACAAGATTTTGAAAAAGGTCGGGGAAGAATCTGCAGAGGTAATAATAGCAGCCAAGAATGAAGGGACCGAAGAGCTTGTATATGAAGCCGCCGATCTAATATATCATTTGATGGTTCTTCTCGAGCAAAAAGAGACGAATATCAACGCTGTAAAAAGAGAACTTGCCGGAAGATTCAAATGATGGAAAAAACATTGGTTGTTATAAAACCCGACGCCTTTTCAAAAGGCAATATTGGAAACATCATCTCGATATATGAATCTGGAGGTCTTTTGATAGAAAAAGCCATAGTGCTAGTTCCATCAGAAGAGATTCTTAGGAGGCACTACAAAGCGCATTCAGAAAGGCCTTTTTTCGATTCGCTAATTGCATTTATGTCGAGTGGCAAGGTCATGGCTCTTGTAATAACGGGAGAATCCGCAGTCGCGCGCGTTAGAGGAATTAACGGAGCCACCGATCCCGCCAATGCTGAGAAAGGCACCATAAGAAATCTATATGGAAGTGATGTAGAGGCTAATGCCGTGCACGGCTCGGAAGATGTGAATGCTGCAAAAGAGGAAATAGGCATCTGGTTTGAATGAAACTGTTGCAAAACAAAAGCAAATTGGTTACAATAAAACCCGCAAAGAAAATATTTTGCGGGTTTTTTAGAAAGGGGTATTCAAATGAAAGAAACAAGACAAATGACAAAGGCGGCTCTTTTCCTGGCTGTTTCAGTGATATTGTCGTCGATTTTCCACATGAGTGGAATAGACGGGAGAATTTTTCTTCCAATGCACATCCCGGTTCTTCTGGCTGGTTTTTTCCTTTCTCCCTTGATGGCGTTTATAGTAGGACTGCTGGCTCCGTTTCTAAACACATTGGTCACCGGAATGCCGGTACTTTTTCCGATAGCTATAATCATGTCAGTTGAATTGGGAATATACGGTCTCGTGACGGCGCTGATTTCAGGAAGCAAAAGGCGCATACCTATTATTGCACTGATTGTGGCGATGGTTGTGGGTCGATTGGCGGCAGGGGGAATGGTATATGTTTTAGTAGTTCTTTTCGGAGTGAAAATAAATCCCTTAATTTATCTTCAGGGAGCTGTTTTGACGGGAATCCCGGGAATAGCGATTCAATTGCTTTTGATACCGTTGCTTTTAAAGTACCTGAAGGGAAACAGAAGCCAATAAAAAATACTTTAAAATATTAAGCTGTGCTTATATAACCTTACCTTAATATTTAATTGAATATTAAGGCAAAGTTATATTTTTTTGAGGATGATTGTCTAAAAATGTCTGAAATGTTTAAATAGTTATACATTAACTGATATTTAAAAAATTAAGTAATAATTAAATTAATCAGTTTTTATGTTCGCAAACCTTGTAAAAAATATTCAGAATAATGTATACAACAACCTCAAAGAGCATGGTTATGCAACGCCCCGCATAACCATGCTCTTTGAGGTTATATATATAACGAGCCGAGATGCTGATTTGAGACCGTGATGAGCCATTGGACTGACGTGAATGGGCTATTGGAATTCAGAAGTGCATTTTTGTATATTGAAAAGCTTGTATTATTATGCTATGTTAAATAGTAAGAAATATAAGCCGCGTGGCGAGTGAAGTGGGAAACACATATAATAATGCGGAGACTCAATATAAATTTATTATGAAAATTTTCTAAAAACATAAAGGTATAGAAGGAATAAACATTACATATAGAGAATAAAGGTAAATACAGATTTGTATCAATATGCTGTAGCAAAAGTGGTAATTTGTCAAGACTAAGCAAAATTGACGGTCTTGACTGAATTATATATCCATTTTTTTCATACTAACATATTTTAAAGGAGGGGTTATTTAGTGGAAACGAAACAACGAGACAATTGGGGATCACGCATGGGATTCCTTATGGCGGCAGCAGGTTCGGCAGTTGGCCTAGGGAATATCTGGAGATTCCCATACATGACCGGAGAAAACGGTGGTGGCGCATTTATCATTATTTATTTATTTTTCGTAATGGTTGTTGGACTAAGCATCATGATTGCAGAATTTGCAGTTGGTAGAAGAACTCAACAATCTGCTGTAGGTGCCTACAAAACCATAGGCAACAGATGGACATTTGCAGGTGTATTGGGAGTTTTGAGTGGATTCTTTATCATGGGATTCTATCCTGTAGTCGGTGGTTGGTCAGTAGCGTACATTTTCAAGTCGTTCTCAGGTCTTTTGGCTGCTCCAGATGCAATAGGCGATGTGTTTGGCGGATTCAAAACAAGCCCGACGCAACCTATCATTTGGTTCCTTGTTTTCCTTGCAATGAATACATTGATCGTAGCCAAAGGAATATCGGGAGGTATTGAAAAAGCGGGTAAAGTACTTATGCCTACACTTTTCGTACTTCTTATGCTTATCGCTATGAGAAGCATGACTCTTCCGGGCGCAGGCGCCGGACTCGAGTTCTTGTTCAAGCCGGACTTCTCCAAAGTTACCAAATATACATACTTAGCTGCATTGGGACAGGCTTTCTTCTCTCTCAGCCTAGGTATGGGTTGTATGATGACCTATGGTAGTTATCTCAACAAGAGTGAAAATCTTCATAGCAACGCACTCATGGTTACACTGATGGATACAGGCGTAGCGCTTCTTGCAGGTCTTGCAATATTTCCTGCTCTCTTCGCATTCGGCATGGAGCCTGAGCAAGGACCTGGACTCGTTTTCGTAGTAGTACCGCAAATATTCGCCGCAATGGGCGGAATAGGAACCTTGTTCTCAGCTTTATTCTTCATAGCATTGACGGTTGCAGCACTTACATCTTCCGTATCTCTCATGGAAGTTGTTGTATCATACATGATTGACTCAAGAGGCATGGAAAGAAAACCTGCCGTTTACCTTACTTCAGGAATCATGGTTGTTACAGGCATACTGTCATCACTATCTCTCGGAGTCATGTCCGGAGTTACATTCCTCGGAGTAGGAGCTTTCGACTTCTTCGATATACTGACAGACAAAATCTTCCTTGCTATTGGCGGAATGTTACTAGCTATCGCCGTTGGATGGTTTATGAAGAAGGAAGACCTCGAGGACGAGCTTACAAATGGTGGAACAATCAAGTTTGCTCTCTTTAATGTTTGGTATTATACCGTTAAATATTTTATTCCAGTTGCAATAGCTTTCGTAGCTGTTAACGGCATAATTGCAATTGCTTCAAAGAGCCTAATGATATTCGGTGTTGGAATCATCGTGGTTCTTGCAATTTTCTCCAAAAAACTAGGATAATAGAAATAACAAAAGGGTCCGGCGTATCAGTCGGATCCTTTTTATTTTGCGCAAAATCGTACAGACAGACAAAAACCGGACAAGGGGACAGGGACCATGTCCGGTTTTTGCTATTGATAAAAAAATCGCGATTATGACTTGACGTTTGCGAAATAATGCTATAATATAAAAATATAATACCCCATGGGGGTAAGAAAAGGTTTAAACTAAAAAGGAGAATGGTATAATGAATATAAGCGTAACGTCTAAGGCTAGGGAAAAGATAGCCGAAATCGTCAATGATAAGAAAATGGAAAGTCCAGTAATCAGAATAACCATGGAAGGGTTTGGATGAGGTGGCCCAAACTTTGGAATTGCTTTGGATAAGCAAAAGGAAAATGACTATACTGAAAGCCATGATGATGTAACGTATGTAGTCGAGAAAGACATACTGGAAATGGGCGGGGAATTCAGCGTTGATTACCAGAATAGTTTTTTCGCCAGAGGTTTTATCGTTAAACCCCTTGGTGGAGGGGCAAGCCGCAGCTGCTAAAGTGTATTAAGTCAAAGGTTAAAAAATTTAGAGGAGGAATAATAATATGAATAAAGAGGTAGTAGTTTTTTCAAGTTCAACTTGCCATTATTGCAAAGTTGCTAAAGAGTATCTTAATGAAAAAGGTGTAGAATTTGTAGAAAAGAATGTTTCCACAGACATGGAAGCAAGAAAAGAACTAATGAAAATGGGCTTCATGGGAGTTCCTGTAATTCAAATCGGAGAAGAAACTATAGAAGGATTCAACAAAGCCGAATTAGATAGGCTTCTTGGATAGTTTGAATAATTGCAGTCAAATTTGCGTAAAATCTCAGGCGGTATGCTGCTGTAGGCCGCTTGAGATTTTTTTTTGTGTTTTTAAGGTTGTGATTTTTTTTACCAAATAAATATATGCAATCAACAAAATATCGTTATTAAATCTTGATTAAGTACCATATGTAGTATAAACTTGTTTTTAGGAATATTATTTTTGTTTGAGAGGAATAGGCTGTAAACAGTACTAAAAGGCCTGAATATTTGCATTTGCGAAAGGGGTATGACCATGTACGAGAAAGTGATAAAAAGAGATAAGCAGGTCGTGGAATTCCGAAAGGATAAAATAACAAATGCCATTTATCAGGGAATGATAAGCGTTTACCTGGATAGGAACGCTAATGAACTTAAAAAATTGTCGGAGGTCATTTCCGACAAAGTTATATATAATATGGAAAAGAAAAGTTACAATCGTGAATATCCGTCGGTTGAAGAAATACAGGACGCAGTCGAAGAAACTCTCATGGAAATGGGGGAGAGAAAAACGGCAAGGGAATATATAAGATACAGAATGACCCATCAGTATATAAGAAGTACTAAGAAATCCCTTATAGATGCCGAAAAAATTGTGGATGAATATGTTTCCGAGGAGAACTGGCGCGTAAAGGAAAACTCGAACATGGGTTTTTCACTTCAGGGGCTAAACAACCACATAATCTCGGAGGTTACAAAGAACTTTTGGCTTGACCGTGTCTATACCAATACTATAAGCAAGGCCCACAGAAAAGGGGACTTTCACATACACGATTTGGGGCTTTTGGCCCCCTATTGCTGTGGATGGAGCTTTGAAGACCTTCTTCTAAAGGGCTTCAAGGGGGCGGAGGGAAAGGTTGAGAGCAAACCGCCAAAGCATTTTAAAACGGCTTTGGGGCAGTTGGTAAACTTTTTTTACACCCTTCAAGGGGAAGCTGCAGGGGCTCAGGCAATTTCATCATTCGATACATATCTGGCCCCTTTCGTAAAATTTGACAATCTGGATTACAAAAAAGTAAAACAGTCTATGCAGGAATTCATCTTCAACCTGAATGTCCCGACAAGGGTGGGCTTTCAAACGCCTTTTGTTAATCTGACAATGGACCTGATATGCCCTAATAATCTAAAGGAAATGCCGATTATAATTGGGGGGAAAAATAATTTTGAATACTCCTACGGAGAATTCCAGGAGCAAATGGACATGATAAACAATGCCTTCTCCGAGGTGATGATGGAGGGCGATGCGAAGGGTAGAATTTTTACATTTCCAATTCCCACATACAATATTTCAAAGGATTTTGATTGGGAATCTCCTGTTTTTGACAGCGTAATAGAAATGACAGCCAAGTACGGTATACCCTATTTTGCGAATTTTGTAAATTCTGACATGGATCCCGAGGATGCAAGGTCAATGTGCTGCAGACTCCGTCTTGACAACCGCGAGCTCAGAAAAAGAGGGGGAGGCCTTTTCGGGGCAAATCCTCTTACGGGAAGCATAGGGGTGGTTACTGTCAATATGCCAAGGCTGGGCTATGTTTCCAAAGATAAGGCCGATTTTTTCGAGAGGCTGCGCCGTATCATGGACATTGCCAAATCATCTCTTGAAACAAAAAGAAAGATGATAGAAAAAAGTACCGTAAATGGGTTGTATCCATATAGCAAATTCTATCTTTCCGAAGTGCAAAGTGGAATGGGGGATTACTGGAAAAATCATTTCTCTACCATCGGCATCAATGGAATGAACGAGTGCATAGAGAACTTCTTTGGAAATGAGGAAAACATAACAACCGAAAAGGGACTGAAATTCGCGGTGGAAGCCCTGGAGTACATGAGAGAAGCCATGAGAGAATACCAAGAGGAAACAGGCAACCTTTACAACCTGGAAGCTACCCCTGCAGAGGGAACGGCATACCGGCTGGCAAAACTGGACAAGGAGATGTATCCCGGCATAATCGCTGCCGGAAGCGAGGTCCCATACTACACAAACAGCTCACAGTTGCCTGTTGGACATACCGAGGATTTATTTGAAGCGCTTGACCTTCAGGAACCATTGCAGACGCTTTACACTGGAGGAACGGTATTCCACGGCTTCCTCGGGGAGAGCATAGAGGACATGGAAACATGTAAGCTGCTATTACGCAGGGTAATGGAAAATTACGAGATACCGTATTTTACAATTTCTCCTACCTTTTCCGTTTGTGGTGTGCATGGATACCTGAGAGGCGAGCAACCCACCTGTCCGAAATGCGGCGCGGAAACAGAAATATGGACAAGGGTTGTAGGGTTCCACAGGCCGGTTAAGAGTTGGAACAAGGGCAAAAGGGAAGAATACAAAGAAAGAAAGGTCTTCAGCATGCAAAAGGCCTCAGGAGCGTTTTAAATGCAGTTTAGAGGCTGGCAAAGGGTGTCGCTGATGGATTACCCCGGAAAGATAGCAACAACGGCCTTTGTAGGAGGCTGCAATTTCAGATGCCCATATTGCCACAATTGGGAATTGGTTGAAAACGGTTCGAATCTTGAAGCGATTTCGTCCGATGAGGTGCTTGCTTTTCTCAAGAAACGGTCGGCAATGGTTGACGGCATATGCATAAGCGGCGGTGAGCCGACCATACACAAAGAACTTCCGGAGTTTGCGCGGAGAGTCAAAGGAATGGGAAAACTAGTAAAGCTTGACACCAACGGAGCAAACCCCGATATGATTAGGGAACTGCTTGACGGCAAATGGCTTGACTTCGTAGCAATGGATGTTAAGTGCACAATGGAAAGATATTGCGCCTTGACGAAGTGCAGCGCAGATGAATTGCCCAAGCTGAAGGAATCGATTGAAATGATAAAAAAATCAGGTATAGACTACGAGTTTAGAACGACTATTACCAGAGAGTATAACCCCTCCTCTGACAAGGAAGCCTTGGCGCATCTCGTTTCGGGAGCTAAGAGCTACGCACTTCAGAAATTCCGCATTCCCGAGGGCCATTTCGATGAGAACTTGAGTCCTCTAAGCAAAATCGAAGCCGAAGAAATCATGGAAGCCGTAAGGCCCCATGTTGGAGAAATAAATTTGAGGGGTTATTGATATTAAAAATCGGCATTTGTGGTATAAGAGGACATTATCATTTGTGAATCATAAATTGATATTAAAAATCGCCATTTGTGTTGACAATTTACCGTGAATTTGGTATTATGATGCAGTCGCTAAAAACTATGTTCCAAAGTAGCTCAACGGTGGAGCACCCGGCTGTTAACCGGTAGGCTGTGAGTTCGAATCTCACCTTTGGAGCCATTATTTGGCCCCTTGGTCAAGCGGTCAAGACACCGCCCTTTCACGGCGGTAACAGGGGTTCGATTCCCCTAGGGGTCACCAAAAGTGGGCGCATAGCTCAGCTGGGAGAGCACCTGCCTTACAAGCAGGGGGTCACAGGTTCGAGCCCTGTTGTGCCCACCACATGTTTTATTTACAAACGCGGCCTGGTAGTTCAGTTGGTTAGAACGCCGGCCTGTCACGCCGGAGGTCGAGAGTTCGAGTCTCTTCCAGGTCGCCATAATTTGCCAGCGTAGCTCAATTGGTAGAGCAACTGACTTGTAATCAGTAGGTTGGGGGTTCAAGTCCTCTCGCTGGCTCCATTGCAAATCTTATAACACGGAGGGATGCCCGAGTGGCCAAAGGGAACGGACTGTAAATCCGTCGGCGCAGCCTACGAAGGTTCAAATCCTTCTCCCTCCACCAAAAATAATTATAATGAGCGTTGGTTATTGCACTGGTTTTTTACTGTTTTTATAGCCTGTTGCAAACGGCCTACTGCAAGCTGTACTTATGCGAAAGTGGCTCAGCTGGTAGAGCATCGCCTTCCCAAGGCGAGGGTCGCGGGTTCGAATCCCGTCTTTCGCTCCAAGGATATAATCCGCGGGTGTAGCTCAGTGGTAGAGCCCCGGCCTTCCAAGCCGGTTGCGAGGGTTCGATCCCCTTCACCCGCTCCAACCAAACAATTACATGGCGGCTGTAGTCAAGTGGTTAAGACACAGGAATGTGGCTCCTGCACGCGTGGGTTCGATTCCCATCAGCCGCCCCAAACATACTTTAATATACTTCATGGTCCATTAGCTCAGTTGGCAGAGCATCTGACTTTTAATCAGGGTGTCCCGCGTTCGAGTCGCGGATGGATCACCAAATGAGGCGACATAGCCAAGCGGTAAGGCAGAGGTCTGCAAAATCTCCACCACCGGTTCGATTCCGGTTGTCGCCTCCATTTTTTATTTTTGATATGTGCGTCCATAGCTCAGTTGGATAGAGTGTTCGGCTACGAACCGAAAGGTCGGGGGTTCGAATCCCTCTGGGCGCACCAATTTAGAAATCCCCAAACCTAGTTATGACAACTGTTTGGGGACTTTTTCGTTTTTGGGCGAAGCCTGGGTAAAAGAGATTAGTCATGGATTGGTTACAAAAGTTAAAACGAGGGAGAAAAGCGGAAGAAGTCGTTTGTTTCAAGCGAGAGTGATTTTTGTATGCCATTTAGTATGAAATAATTTGTATTTGATTTCAACAAGATGGATATTGGGTATATGGATAATGACGCATCTATTAAAGAAAGGTCGTTGCGCATTCCAAGGCCGAGGGGGACTAATCGATGTTTAAAATCAAAAAATGTGACAAGATGCTAGGCTTCTTGTGCATCGTTCTTGTATTTGCATTGTTGGTGGGATGCCAATCGTATGACGCAAGTCTTGCGCCTGAAAACTCCGGGACAAATGTGGAAGTTTCTGAAGGGGAACCCGACAGGGACCGGATTCAAGGAGGCAAGATGGAAGGCGAGCCGGGAATGGGAAATACCCGGGTGGAAGAGGACGGAATCTATTCAAGCAAGGATGAAGTGGCGGAATATATCAATGAATTTTCTGTTTTGCCTCCGAATTACATAATAAGGAACGATGCGCAAAAGCTTGGTTGGGTCAGTTCTGAAGGGAACCTTTGGGAAGTGACCGACCAAAAGTCCATTGGAGGAGATTATTTCGGAAACCGCGAGGGTCTTTTGCCGGATGCGAACGGCCGCAAGTATTACGAGTGCGACATTAATTATAATGGCGGGTATCGCGGAGCGGAACGGATAGTTTATTCCAATGACGGGTTGGTATTTTACACAGGCGATCATTATGAAACCTTTGAACAGCTATACTAGGAGGCGGAAAAATGGAAGAGATTCGACTTGACGGAGCGGAAATGACGGATAGGGCCGCGGTCCATGCATATTTGAAAATTAAACTGGATTTGCCTGATTACTACGGCAACAATTTGGATGCCTTGTGGGACTGCCTTTCAACAGATTTTTTCCCCAAAAGAATCATCATTAGCAATGCAGATGCCATGGTCGATAACCTTGGGGGATACGGAGAGGCAATAATCAATGTGTTCAGGGAAGCCTATGAAGAGAATGAACATATATATTTGATTATTGAGGGACATGAGCTGAAGCATTTAGAGGAATTCATGGAAGAGGATTGACCCAAATTAATAGTGGATGTGTATGGGTTATTTAAATCCGACATATTTTGATATAATGATGGAAGAATCGAATATAATAATGAATTGATTGGAGGATTTTATGAATTTTGATTTTGTGTTGCCTTCGAAGATAAGATACGGAAAAGGCGTTGTAAAGGAATTGGACGTAGAACTTAACAAACTGTCTGCTAAAAAAATAATGGTTGTTTGCGACAAGGGAATAATAAAGGCGGGAATTCTTGATAAAGTTTTAGGTTTTTTAGGTGACGACAAGGAAATCGTGGTATTCGATGAGGTAGAGGCGAACCCGAAGGACTATAATGTGCACAGTGGCGCCGATTTGGCCAGAATAGAGAATGTGGATGCTCTTGTGGCAGTTGGTGGAGGAAGCCCGATTGATGCCGCGAAAGGAATAGCTGTTCTTGCAAGGCAGGGCGGAGACATAAGGGATTATGTGAAAAAAGTAATTGGAGAGAACTGTCTGCCTCTTATTACTGTCCCAACTACTGCGGGAACAGGAAGCGAAGTAACCTTTTCATCAGTAATAACCGATACTAAAGAGAACTTCAAATTTACAATAAAGAGTCCGGCAATAGCCGCAAAAGTGGCACTGGTAGATCCTGAGCTTACGTACACTCTTCCCAAACTTGTAACAGCATCAACGGGGATAGATGCGCTTACGCACGCAATTGAGGGATACACAGCCACATGTACTGAGCCAATAGCCGAGGCTTTGGGACTTTATGCGGCAGAACATATTGCAAAGTATATAGTAAGGGCCGTCAAAGACGGCTCGGATGAAGAGGCAAGGGACGGAATGATGCTTGGGAGCTTATTGGCCGGGCTATCGTTCAGTCATTCAGATGTGGCATCTGTGCACTGTATGGCAGAGGCACTTGGAAGCATATACGATAAGCCGCACGGACTTTGCAACTCAATAATCCTTCCGCACATCATGACCGAGAATCTTCCTTTCATTTTGCAAAAGTATGCGAGGGTGGCGAGGGCTATGGGGATAGAGGATAAGGACGATGAAAGTGCAGCAAAAGAGGGAATAAAACTTATCATGAATATTTCTGCTGAAATAGGATTGCCGGACTTCAAATCCCTTGGAACAGACCCGGCTAAATTTAGACTACTTGCGGAATTGTCCGAGAAAAACGGTTCCAACGACAGCAATCCCAAAAAGATGAATGTAGACGACTACGAGAAGCTGTTCTATAAGATGCACAAAATGTAGTATATGTATATAAAAATAGCAGGTTCCTTTTGAGAGAACCTGCTATTTTGCTTTAGGCTTTTATCTTTTCCACGAATTCATCAAATCCTATGCTATCGAAGAAGTCCTTGTTTTCGATAGACGGTATTTTTTTTCGGGTTATAGTTTTGACTATTTCTTTGTTGAACGGTATTCTGAGAGCTATCTCCAGGTTTTCATTTTTGCAATAATTTTCAATGACATCAAGCCCATCCTTAGACAAATTGCATTTGTTTATTACAACCATGATTTCAAGGTTGAAGTTTTGGACCAGCCTGTGAACTTTTTCAAGGTCATGAAGCCCCGAAAAGGTAGGTTCTATGACTATGACGGCTTTTTTTACGCCCGTTATGGATGCTATTACATTGCATGCGATACCGGGTGAGCCATCAATGATTATTGTGCTTCTACCAGACTTTTCTGCTAGCGCTTTTGCCTCTTTTCTTACTTCTGACACAAGCTTTCCGGAGGTTTCTTCACCCGGTATGAGCCGGGCATGAACCATTGGCCCGTATGGGGTTTCAGAATCGAATACATGACCGACTACGGAATCCTTCATCTCGATAGCATTTACAGGGCAAACGTATTCGCATAGGCTGCAACCTTCACATTTGCTCCAATTAACCTTTATGTCTTCGCTTATTGCGTTGAACTTGCATTTTTGATGGCATAGTCCGCATTTTATGCAGATGTCATCGTTAATGACGGCTCTCTTTAAGCCTACGAAATCCTTTGAATTTTGGATTTTTTCACCGAACAATATGTTAAGGTCCGGAGCGTCTACATCGCAGTCCGCTATAACCGGATTATCAAGAAAAGGCACTAAAGAAGCGACGAGGGTGGTTTTTCCTGTGCCTCCCTTTCCTGATATGACAACGATTTCATTAATATCCATGGCATATGACCTTTCGTTAATAATCTATTTTATATCCATTATTTTGCTAATGATGTTCTTGAAATAAAGATTATATTTTTTGTCCCCGGAGCACATCATTTCTCCGACAGCGTACATTTTTGCGATTTCTTCGCTGAATGGAATGTTTTCAAGCACCTCGATATTCTTTCCGGAACAATACTCATAGATTTCGTCATTGCCCAGACCCGCCTTGTTGACGACTACACCGAATGGTATTTTCATGTTTTCAAGCATTTCAACAACCATTTTCATGTCGCTTACACCGAATGGGGTGGGTTCTGAAACTATAACAGCATAGTTTGCTCCTTCGACAGCCTCAACTGCTGCGCAGGAAGTGCCTGGGGGAGAATCGATTATAACAATCTCTTTATCCTTGACGATTTCCCTGAGTTCTGAAATTATCTTTACGCCGGAAACCTCGCCGACATTCAGATCACCATATAAGAAACGAATATCGGCGATTCCGTTTCCGGAAAATATTTTGCCGATTTCCCGTTCCTTGTATGAGATTGCGTTTTTCTTGCATATAATCTCGCAACCCCCGCAGTCATGGCAGATTTCCTTGAATACGAGCACCTTGTTCTTTGCGGGTAGTATGGCATTGTATTTGCAAAATCTGCCGCAATCTCCGCAAAGATCGCATCTTTCCATGTCGACCACAGGGTATTTCTTGAATACGCTTTTTTCATTAGTGACAACAGGTTTGATAAATATATGGCTGTTGGGTTCTTCTACATCGGCATCAACTAGAATGGCATTTTTGTAGTTCAAGGCCATATTGGTCGCTACCGTGGTTTTGCCTGTTCCGCCTTTTCCGCTAAGTATAGCTATTTTCATGGTTTTTTCTCCAAACTATTTGACTTAAGCTTTTCTTAGCCCGTGGTGTGATGCAGTGGAATTGGTTATAAATTGTTTTAGTTTTCCGCTTTCGTAATTGTCCAGAGCTTCCTTGACTGTTTTGCTATTTCCGTAAGAATATGCCTTTATTTCAAATGCCTTTATAGCATCCATGGCTTTGGGTCCGAGTTCAGGTGCAAGTACTACTTCGACACCGTGTTCGTTAAGAATCCTTACAGCGCTTCCGCCTGCTCCGCTGGCTTCGTTTTTTGCGGAATTATCGGTTGTTGTTACTTCTTTCGTTTCCGTGTTGTACATAACATAGCATTCAGCTCTACCAAATCTATCGGCTACTGGGCTGTCCAATCTTTGTTCTTTAGCACAAATTCCTATTATCATAATCTGTATCTCCTTTATCAAATTATTTTATCGTTAATATTAGCAATTTAATCATTGTGGTCATGTTGGCAAGCAGAGCCGGTAGAGTAGAGATCTCCACCAAGATATTCGTTCAAATTGGTTTCTATGCTTCCTCTAGCTCCGAGAATAACTTCAATATTTGCTTCCTTAAATAGATTTATTGCCATTTGGCCCATTCCGCCGGTAATGATTGCATTCGCGTTGAGTTCTCCTAGGAATTTGGGAAGAAGTCCTGGTTGGTGGGCAGGTGCTGTGACATACTCAGTATCCATTAACTCCTTATCATTTACTGTGAAGATAGCAAAAAATTTGCAATGCCCGAAATGCTCTTCTACAGTTATCTTGTCATTTGTTGGGAATGCAATTCTTACTGTGTTTTTTAAATCGATAGTCATGTTGTTTTCTCCTTTAAATTTAATATTTTCGTTGTTGTTTTTGACAATTATAGCCTTTGAGTGAAAGAATCCGTCAATGATTTTTTTTCGCCCGGACAGAAGCAACCTTTGTACAGTTCCACGTGAGAGTCCCATTTGTTCACTTGCTTCAATTTGGCTTTTGCCGTCGTAGTCGCATAGTCTTATTGCTTCAAATTCATCAAGCTCTATGCTTACTTTTTCCAAGGAATCTAGTGGCATTCCGTAGGGAATGTATATTTTCTGGTCGCTTAGTCGTCTACAAAATCTGTCTTTTTTACCTCTTGACATTTCAACCTCCTCTCGTTGTGTGCATATGCACATATAAATAATACAATGATATTCTGACTTTGTCAAATATTTTTTTGGGGGGGTAGTGAATTAATGCTTATCATAGTGTTTCGAGAACGATTGTAATCATGGATTGGGTTAGTCGATATGATATAATAATAAAAATATACATTATTTGATTGGGTTTCTTAATGGATGCATTACGGAGGCATGCAATGGATAAAAAACACATATTGATTGTGGATGACGATAAAAATATAAGCGAATTATTAAATATATATTTGATTGATGCTGGATTCGAGACATTTCAGAGTTATGATGGAAGTTCTGCGCTAAACTTTATTAAGAACAACAAAGTCGATTTGGTGCTTCTGGATATAATGCTTCCGGTTATAGATGGGTGGGAGGTTTGCAAGTTAATAAGACGTACCAATTCAGTTCCCATTATAATGATGACTGCTAGAGATATGCTCGAGGATAAAATTCAAGGTTTCGAACTTGGAGCTGATGACTATGTTGTGAAACCGTTTCAACCCAAGGAGGTAGTTGCGCGGGTAAAGGCAAGACTGAGAAGTGGCAGTGAGGTTGACGCAAGCGAGTCGCTCGAAAATTGTGCAAAGGTTCAGACCTTATTGTGCAAAGGTTCAGACCTTAAGGATACGGGAAATGGAGAGGATTCTTGAAGTACTTGAAGAAATCGGTGAAACTGAAGTTAATTAAGATTAGATTTCATATGTTCGGAGAGATAGAATCAATACTAAACTATAAAATATCAAGGCATAGAAATATGTGTCTTGCTATTTTTGTTGTTGGGGGGCGGGCGCGGGCGCGTGCTATACTTGTAGAGAATGCAGGTTTAAAATAGTTGACGACTCGAAAATTGTTTATAGATGCTATCTGACAGAAGGCGGGGAAACATGAGATTCGAATACGGAACGGAAACAATAGAATTCACAGTCGAATACAGGAAAAGGAAGAGCTTAAGAATCAGTGTTGAGCCGCCGGATTCCGTTTTTGTCGTTGCGCCTGTCGGAATAAAGGACGACGAAATCCTAAAGATAGTAAAGTCCAAGGCGAAATGGATTGAAAAGAAGCTCAGTGAGATTAAAGAATCAAGATTTGAAAAGAGAGATAGAAAATATGCAAGCGGTGAAATCTTCATGTATCTAGGCCATGAGTACCGCCTTAAGGTGCAAATGGACGTATCAGCAAAGAAACCATCTGTCGAGTTTGAGGGCGGGTATTTTCATATGATAACGGGTACGGAAGATATAGCGGTATTGGGAAAGGCAATGGAGGATTGGTACAGGGAAAAGTCTCTTGATATTGTAACCGAGAGGGTGAGGCATTATCAGAGACACTTTGTTCAAAGACCCATTGAGATAAAGGCTAAAAAACAGAGGAAAAGGTGGGGCAGTTGCTCAAATGCCCATAGGCTTAATTTTAATCTGAGATGCGCCATGGCTCCTATGGATGTTATAGATTACATAGTAGTTCACGAGATGTGTCATATGGTGCAATTCAACCATTCAAAGGAGTTTTGGGGCGTGGTTGAAAAGATAATGCCCGACTACAAGGATCGAAGGGAATGGCTAAGAAAGAATGGAATAAGAATGATTTTGTAAGGGGGCTTTTGGGGACAATTAACACGTTGAAAATTCTTGCTTTTGGCAGGGTTTTTGTTTTGCTGATAATGTACGATTTTGATTTTTTGAGCACATTTGAGCACATAATAGCAAGTAAAATATCTATGGCTTATAGCGAAAACCTGCATTTTAAATAAAAGAAAGAAGCCACACGAATATCATAAGCACTGTATTTCAATTCCTATTGGCTGTGTGGCTTTAGGTATTCTATGTTTTAAGGATTCTATCGGTGTTTATGTTCGTAAAACTAAAGTAGTTGCAAGATATAGGAATATTGTAATAAGAAGTGCTTTTGTCTAAACAAACTTGATATAAAGACCCTACTTTTGCAGGGCCTTATCAGTTACTGGATTATGACGTTTTGACTTTCGGCAACAAGTGGAAACAAAATATTCTCGCTATCTAAAGAGACGAGATGGAAGATCCTGACTTGATTTAAACTACGGATTTTATGTCTATTAAAGATAAAAGTTATCGAACATTTTTTCCATTTCTTAGGCTTCTACGCCGATATAGCGGACCGTTATCTACTGTGATGAATGGTTGAAGAGTTTCTTTAGAAAGACAATAACTTTGGTCTGATAGTAAGATCCGAAAGTTTTTCGCATGGTATTCGTCGAGATGGCTTTGTTTAATGCGTTTTCACCAGCTTTTCGGAGAATGCAATAGGCAGCTGTATATGCGAGTGGTTTGGGAAAACTGCCACGATTATTTAGGAAAAGGTATTTTTTACGGGGCTTATTTCGTATGTAGAATGTGATATCTTCACGGAAAGAAGCATTAATATAGTGTCTGCTGATTAACCTTCAAAACATTGATTTAACTGACTTTTAGGTGAATATTTGATATAATGATGCAAGGGTATTTAGCAATTAGAAGCATTTTCCTTGCACTTATCTATAATATTTACTCAAAAGGGGCACGAAATCATGTATAAAGCCACTGATCACTCACAACCTACTTTTATTAATTTCAAGCAGCCAATAGGGCTTAAAATGAATCCTCAAAACCGGTGGGTAAAACTAGCGGAATTGGTTCCGTGGGAACAATTTGAGAAAAGATATGCCTTATTATTTCCCAGTAATATAGGGAATGTAGCCAAGCCTTTGCGGATGGCTCTAGGCTCATTAATCATACAAACAAAGTATGGGTTTTCTGATAAAGAACT
>JAENWJ010000003.1 GCA_016649995.1 Peptostreptococcaceae bacterium | reverse complement strand
GATCTTTATCTTTGATCTTTATCTTTGATCTTTATCTTTGATCTTTATCTTTGATCTTTATCTTTGATCTTTATCTTTGATCTTTGATCTTTATCTTTGGTCTTTATCTTTATCTTTGATCTTTATCTTTGGTCTTTATCTTTGATCTTTGGTTTTTTCTTTCTACTTTCTACTTTCTACTTTCTACTTTCTACTTTCTACTTTCCACTTTCCACTTTCCACTTTCTACTTTCTACTTTCCACGTTCTACTGTTCTTCCGCTCCCCTCTATTCTACCACACACTTCGTAACAAATGCCCTGCCTGTTTTTCGGCTAAATTCCCAAAACTTCCCTAATAATCCACATTTCCCTCTTCAATTCCTCTACATCAGCTTTTGTTGCAGGATTTTCACCATCCCCGTAGAAATACTTATGTGAATTGTTTACTATGCCGCCATTTGATACAAAACAGTCGGCCTTCGAAACCATTAATGCATCTCCACAGGCCTTTCGTATTGAAGCTCCCGATCCAAGAACCTGCAGCGTGAGTCCGTTGAAGAAGCGAATACTGCAATGCAAATCATCTTCTCCTATTTCATCGATAGCAAAATAATTGACATAGCCATAGCTCACATCGCCTCGTACAGCCGGCTTTCTCATCTTGACAGGAACAAGCAATATCCTTGAATTAACATACAGCGGCACAAGGATTTTTTTGCCGGTAACTTCGGCGCCCCTAAGCTTCACGGCATTCTTGTCCACACGGGCCTTAAGAAAAATATTTCTTAAGACAGTTTTCATGGTTTTATATTCTGTTTCAATCCTCTTGTCGGCGAATGCAATATCCGTTGCTTCACCTCTTGAAGGAATATATTTTGGCTTAAGATATATAGGATCATCAAGCTTCAATTCATTGTTTTTCATGGTTAACCCCTCATATAAGATACGATTAAGATACGATAATTATAATCGAACATATGTTCTGTGTCAATTATTTACAGAGGGGATTCTATAGTGAATAAAGAAAAAACCACACTAGATACACGCATTAAGGCAATAAAAAAAATTTGGATATGATTAAAAATGAGCTATCCATTTTAAGGGATAACTCATAAACTAAAACGAAATATCATTTCTTTCATGGCAATTTTATTTTACACAGATTATGTTACACTCTCAAAGGAATCTCTGAAATATGAGATAAAACCTCTGTTAATCTATCAATATGGACTTGATTCTGTTTTAATGGATTGTAAAACTTCTCTTTTCGCTTATAAATAACTTGCTTCCAATAATAATCTTCCTCTTTTCCTACTATCCAACCCTTATAATTTTTTGTTTCAATTACAAAAACACCATACTCAGAAACTACAATATGATCTATTTGTGCTGTTTTTCCATCATCAAGTTTTATAGTTACATCATTAACTATTTTATATACATCTTTATCTAATCTACTTAATTGAAATTTTACTAAAAGCTCACCCATCCAACCTTTAAATGTTGCTGAACCTATCACTTTAAAAAACACAATAAAAAGTATTAACTTTACATATAGTTCAATCCATGCGGATGTCATCTTTTTCCTCCTAATTGCTTTTGGTGTCGAATAACGTTCCCGCAGTTCTCGATGTTCGCTTGCTTATATAAAGACTTTCTAAACCAGGCTTTCAAAAGCCTGATTACCGCTTCATGTTGTTAATCAATGACCACATTTCATCGGCAGTCTGTACTGCACGGGCATTCATCTGATAAGCTCTCTGCGAAATCATCATGTCCACCATTTCCTGACCGATATCCACATTGGATTTCTCGACAAATCCCTGCCTTACCACCGTTTCAAATAACTTATTCCTCTCAATCTGCTCCAGTCCATTTTCGTCGGATAAGAAATAGCCCTCTCCCACCTCTGTCAAGACTTCCTGAGACATGGTCCTGTAAAGTTTCAGGCTTCCCATGGATTTTATTTCTCCGTCTGTCCCTGTCACGAATAATTCGCCATCCACTGTTACCTCTATTTGCTCCGGAGCCCATCCTTCAAGTGATTCCTCGTTTTCAACGGCCACCTTATAGCCATCTTCATTGACAAGTTCACCATTCAAAGAAAGTCCAAACTGCCCGTTTCTTGTCAAAAGCAAATCCCCTGAAGGATTTTCCACTCCAAAGAATCCTTCCCCATCCAGGGCTATTGCAAGTGGATTCTCATCAGTCATCAGTATGCCCTGTTCCCATATGCGAATGGAGTCGCCTGTCTTTATCCCTGTTCCTATTACAAGGTTCTTTCCTGCGTTTTCAGATAGCGGCACACCCCTGCCATTAAGTGAATCCTTCAAAAGACTTTCAAATTCCGTGGAAATCCGTTTATATCCATCGGTCTGGCTATTGGCCAAATTGTTTGAGATTACATCCAACTTATTTTGATATGCATTCATACCGGTTCTACTTGTATACAATGATCTATACATGCTTCAACCCCCCTTATACTCTGCCGATGTCGCTGACCGCCATACCCAGGATTTCATCCAGCGATTGAATCACTCTTTGATTCGATTCAAAACTGCGGGCTATTTCAATAAGCTTAACCATCTCCTCAAGGGCGTTTACATTAGAAGCTTCTTGAACCCCTGATACTAATCGCGTATTTTTTGCCGGTATTTCAAGGTTATTTTTATCAACCGGAAGAATGTAAACACCATCTGTCACTTCTACGAGAGCACTAAGATCCTCAAAATCAACTAGATCAAGTGTGTAAAGCTTTTTCCCCTCGGAATCGGTAATATTTCCTGCACTATCAACCGCGAAATTTGCCTTATCAAGCTGTATCGGTTCAAATCCTCCGCTTTCGGAACTTTTTCCAAATAAACGAAATCCGCTTGAATTGACAAGATAACCCATGCCATCCCTTTCAATGGAACCATTTCGAGTGTAGGCGGCTTGTCCGGAGATAAGCTCTGTCTTAAAAAACCCACGACCTTCAATAGCCAAATCCTCAGGCCTACCGGTTTCCTTGAGCAGTCCCTGCGAAAAATCAGTCAGCGCATCATTAATTTCCAATCCGAACTGAAGCGTTCCAAGGGAAGTCTTGGAATTTCCTGAACTTTTGAGAATTTGCGAATCCTCTCTGGCCATGACCATCAGAGTCTGTTTTTTGAAAGAAGGCGTCTCGATATTTGCTATATTATTGGAAACGTTCTCTTGGCGCTTTTGTTGCACTATCATACCCGATGCTGCTGTATACAATCCTCTAATCACTTGGTAGCCTCCTCATAAAAGTCTTGTGCCTTAATCTCTGAATGATACATCATCCCTAAATCTCTGGCTTTTTTTTCCAATTCATAATTGGTAAGCCCGACTCTTGAAAAACCCAGCAACAAAACTGCCACTAATAATCCGGTACCGAACCCTATTATGAAATTCGCAGAAAGTTTTATTTTTGATAATTTTTTTTCAATAATAGTAATTCCCCCTTGTCCAAACCTGTCTCCATAGATAATTCCTCCAAGCTCTTTCCATTGAAATCCAGCTTGTCGTAAAATTCTTTTTTTAGACTTTTGGAATTTCCCGAATACGTTTGCTCTATGTGCTGCCTAGGGGGTTTGAAATCTTGCAATAAATTTTCTATCAGTGTAACTCTATCCTCTAGAGCTCTTTTGGAATTACTGATATTTATAAAATCAGATTCCATTTGACGAACAGCTCGGCCCATATCCATACTATCGGTAAACAAAACGTCTGAATCAAGCGAATCCACTATCTTATCGGCAGATTCTTTTTCAACATCATCCAATACACTTCGAAAGGCCCGTTTGCGTCTCTTTTTGACAAAACCGTAAATTACGCAAACCGTCCCAATAATCATAATCAGAATCTTCATATTCGGATAGTTCCCCCTTCCTCAGACAAATATCCTCTCATCTTAAGCAATATCTTTCCGTGTATTTGCGACACTCTAGACAGGGACACACCCAAGAGAACGGCAATATCTTTCAATGGAAGCTCTTCGTAATAATACAAATTCAGAATAAACCTTTCTCTTTCCTTCAAACCTTCAATAGCCTCTGCCAGTAAAAGGGAACGCTCATCCGCTTCCAATGTTTCAATTGGGTTTTCTGCATTTTCATCCACCAGAATATCTTTCAACGAATAATCTTTCTGATCTGCGACAAAAAGCGTACCTTCCAGGGAATACTGGGATAAGAAGTGCACTGTATGATGTATGGCATCAAGCTGATGAACATCGATACCTAGATATTCACAGATTTCTTTATCTGTAGGTTCCCTCATTTGTCGCTGTTGCAAAATTTTCACGGCTTCGTACAAACGATTCACCTTGCTCATCCTATCCCTCGAAATCAAACCGTTCTTTCTCAACTCATCAAGGATGGTGCCACGAATACGCCATTTGGCATAATGCTCAAAAGGCGTATTTTTTGAAGCATCATATCTCGAGAAAGCATCCATAAGCCCGATGATGCCTATATGAATCAAGTCCTCTCGTTCCATATTCTGCTTGTTATTTGTTCCAATCCTATCCACTACTTTTTTAACCAAGGGAAGATATCTCAAGATATCCTCTTCTGTTCTGCCATACGCCAATTGTTCCATCATAATCAACACCTCATCATTCTTTGCGAATTTCTAACTGTTCTCTCATCTTTTCAAAGATGAAATGAATGATTTTTTCTTTCGTATTGAATTTCAAATCTAAAAATCGCACACCGACCCGACATCTCTGTCCTTTACCCTTGTACAATTTCTCCTTGCATATAACCTGTCCTTTTAGAGCCTCTTTCAGCAGAGGGTGTTCTATCAAAACAAGAATATGGTCACCCTCCTTGAGGTTATCCGCGCTAATCAAACCTATGCCCTGCCCACTCAAATCAACGCTCACGCATTTTTTAAAAGAATGTTCAAAACGTTCAAAATGCTCCTCAATCTCATTCATAACCATAACATTTAAGTCGTCCAATTTATTGATATCAATTTTCATGTAATACACGTTCAATACTATGGAAAATCGGATATCCTCACGTCTTTGAACTATTTCTGTTTTGTAGTCTTTCGGCCGCGGCACTCGGTAAAGCAGAATATTGTCCATTTTCGATCCGTCAACAATGCTATCAAAGTAATAAAGGCGGTTTTCTTCATAATAAATCAGTTTTATCTTTCGCCCCGCCTCGAGTCTTTTCTGCATCCCTTTATCTATGGGAATGCTGATGTAAATATAAGCTTCATCAAAATCCTGAAGCAAGCTACTTCCGATATGCTCATTTTCAATTGACGATACGTCCACTTTGCTATTAATCACGTATTCCATCGATTCATACCATCCTCACCCAAAAATTTTAAATAATCGATTGTAGACTTCCGACATGGTTCTGATTTTCGTCCCTTGCACTTCCTCTCCCATAATCCGGTCTGAAATTCTTTCGATGCTCTGACTCGCAAGGCAATTGGGATATTGCAGTATAAAAGGCACCTGCTTCATGACCGAATTAACCACTCGTACGTCGTCTACAACATACCCAAGATATTCCAAATTGATACCCAGGAAGTTACTTGATGTCTTCTGAAGCTTTTCATATGTCAATTCAGCCAGCTTACTACTGGTAGCCTTATTCACAATCAATTTAACTTTTTTCTTCATTTTAAGCTCCGCTATGATTTTCATGACGCTATATACATCTGTGATGGATGTAGGCTCCGGAGTTGTGACCAGAATCACTTCATGGGAAAAAGTGATAAATGACAATTGATTCATTGATATGCCTGCCCCTGTATCAATTAGAAGAATATCGATATCCTCGATTTCAGTGAATTGTTTTGCCAGTTCACCTTGCCTTTTCCCATCAATTTTAGTCATTTCCATCATTCCCGATCCCCCTGGAATGATGCGAATCCCCCCCGGACCGCTTACAACAGCGTCGTTCAGATGTTTGTTCTTAAACATAACGTCATAGAGTGTAATACTCGGATAAATTCCCAACACCACGTCCACATTTGCAAGTCCCAAATCCGCATCCAAAATCATGACCCTTTGACCTTTCTTCTGCATAGCTATGGCCATATTGACGGCAATATTGGTCTTGCCGACTCCGCCCTTGCCGCTTGCAATGGTATATATCTTGATATTCCGATTCATATTATTTTGTAGATGATTGATATCTCTTTGAACAACCATACTTCTCAGACGATTCGCTTGATCCATCATACTTGCAACTCTCCCCACGCATATTTAAACAATAAATCCTTCGATGCCTTTTCCAAATCGTCCGGCACTACTTGGCCCGTACTGATGTAGGTTATTGGCTTGTCGGAACAATAGAAAGCATTGACAATATTGCCATAGCTCTGAGTTTCGTCAAGTTTCGTTAAAATCAGGTGGTCATAATCCATGCACTCGTAATTTTTAATAATCTTAACAAAGTCTGTATTTTTCGTTGTCATGCTAACTACTAAGTAAGTTTTTTTGTCATCGACTACATCAATGTAACTCTTCATTTTATCCAATTGTTGAGTATTCTTATGGCTTCTACCGGTAGAATCAATCAATATCAGATCGCAATCATCCAATCGTTCGAAGGCTTCCTGCAGTTCCTCCTTGGAAACCACAACTTCGAGGGGGATATCCAAAATATTGGCATATATTTTCAATTGCTCTACAGCCCCGATTCGATAAGTATCGATAGTGATTAAACCGACTTTTTTCTGATGAATCAAAGATTCGCTTGAAGCGATTTTCGCGATTGTCGTGGTCTTGCCGACCCCCGTAGGTCCTACAAAAATCATTACCCGGCTCTTTGGCACATCTACTTTCAACTTATCATTGAAACGTTCCTTTAAGAATTCATATAGTATAATCCTATTGACATCCTCCGGTGAAACCTTTTTGACCTCGCAATATGTATCGAAATCATCTATTACTATCCTGTTGAAATCCATATCAACCAGCATATCATACAAGGCGTTCTTGCCGCCGAAGGCCTTTGTCTTGGGCGTCTGCACCTTTCCTACCAGTTCCATGACAATATCTCGAAGTTCATGGACTTCTTTGCACATATTTTCCGAATCCTTTTCAGGCTCCGGCTCTTTTTCTACCACAGGCGTCTTTTTCTGGATACCCCGTTCTTTCATCTCCTCAGTCTCTGTGGCCGCCGTCACTTCTAATACCCGTTTTTTTAAGAACCAGAAAAAACCCTTTTGCCGAACACTGCGCTTGCTAACAATAATTGCATTGCTTCCAAGATCCTGCTTGATTTTAACCATGGCATCATACATGTCATCAACTAGATATTTTTTTACAATCATGATTTTTTCACCATCCCCACTCCTTCTATTTCAATAGAATTCGGTATTTCATTCAGAGAAATCACCGCCAAATCCGAAAAAGTAATCTCAACCAAACGCTTAAATGGACCCCGTATTCTCGGAGAAGCCAGAACTACGGGCTTCTTATTCTTAACGACGCTTTCCTGTCTAAGCTGGCTAAGTTTTTCAAGAATCTCGGAATTAAGTTCCGGATTTATGGCCGGAAAAGATCCTTGAAAAGATTTTTGTATGTTCTCATAAATCTTCTGTTCTACATCCGGATGAATCGTAATCACATCCAGACTTCCCTTTTCATTCAAATACGGTTTCACAATGGTTCGGCCAATTCTATGACGCACATATTCTGTAAGAATCTCCGTATCCTTGGTATTCACAGCATAGTCCGCCAAAGTTTCAAGTATGGTGACAAGATCCTTTATGGGAACCCGCTCCCTTAAAAGATTCTGTAGAACTTTTTGCAAATCCCCAACAGAAAGCAAATCCGGAATAAGTTCCTCCACTACGGCTCCATACTTTTCCTTAAGCATATCTAAAAGGGATTTGACCTCCTGCCGACCCAGAAGCTCATGACTATACTTACGAATCACCTCATTCAGATGAGTCACCATAACCGTCGCCGGATCGACAATAGTGTACCCGAGCATCTCAGCCTTGTCCTTCTGGGACTCATCCACCCATACTGCCGGCAATCCAAAGGCCGGTTCCACCGTTTCTTTTCCAACAACTTCCATTTTATCGTTTCCCGGATCCATAACAAGATAATGATTATGCAAAACTTCCCCTGAAACGATTTCATTGCCCCGAATCTTGATTACATAAGCATCTGATGGCAGTTGAAGATTGTCGCGTATGCGAATGGGTTGAACTATTATACCCATTTCCGTCGCGCATTGCCGTCTAACGGCCGCAATCCTATCTAATAAATCCCCCCCTGAAGAAGCATCCGTCAAGGCAATAAGACCGTACCCTATTTCTATCTCAAGTGCTTCGACTTGAATGTATTTTACAACATCTTCCGGTTCTCTTTCTATTGCAACGGCAGGTTTTGCTCTTTTAACGCTTTCAGCCCGTTTCTTTTGTTTGGCTTCCTCATTAAGAAAATAGGCTAGAATTCCGTTTAATGTGCCAATGCTGAGGAAAAGGAAATTGGGTAGGGCCGGAATCAGACCAAGCCCCAGAAGCACTACAGAAACTATTCCAATAGCTTTAGGCTCTGACATAAGCTGTTTTGAGAGTTCACTTCCAAAATCAGTGCCAGTAGCCGACCGCGTCACTAATATTCCCGAAGCCACGGAAATCAAGAGTGCCGGAACCTGACTCACGAGACCGTCCCCGATTGTGAGTATTCCAAACTTCTGTATGGCTTCTCCGAACGGCAGACCCTTCTGGCCCACGAAAATAGTTATGCCACCGAGAAAGTTTATTATTACAATTACGATTCCTGCAATGGCATCGCCTTTGACAAATTTACTTGCTCCATCCATAGATCCGTAAAAATCCGCTTCTCTCTGCAAATTCTGTCTTCGGCTTTTGGCATCCTGATCCGTTATTACTCCGGCATTAAGATCTGCATCAATGCTCATCTGCTTGCCCGGCATGGCATCAAGGGTGAAACGAGCTCCCACTTCAGCAACCCGTCCGGCACCGTTGGTTATAACTATGAATTGTATGACAACAATGATTATGAAAATAATGGCCCCCACCACATAATTGTCTCCTGTTACAAACCCTCCAAATGCACCAATCACTTCTCCCGCCGCCCCCTGACTGAGAATCAGGCGAGTCGAGGAGACATTTAGCCCCAGACGAAACAATGTTGTAATCAAAAGCAGCGTGGGAAAAGACGAAAACTGGAGAGTATCCGTGGTAAACATGGTAATAAGCAAGATTATCATGGCCAAAGTTATATTAAAAGTCAACAGTATGTCAAGCAAAATAGGAGGCATAGGTAAAATTATCATACCTATTATGCCAATGACGCCAAATGCAGTCAATGTACCCATATTGTTGCTTATTTGCTTCATTGCGCTTACTTGATTATTTTTCATGGGTATTCCTTTCATTACCTTCGATGCTTCTTCTTCATTTTATAAACCATTGCCAATATTTCAGCCACCGCCTGATATAGATCGGCCGGCACCTCATCCCCTACATTGGAACGCTTGTACAACATTCTTGCCAGGGGTTTGTTCTCAATAAGAGGAATGTCGTTAACCTTGGCGATTTCCCTTATCTTAAAAGCTATCAAGTCCGCCCCTTTGGCCACTACAACCGGGGCTTCATTCTTTTTGTCCTCATATTTCAAGGCAACAGACAGGTGTGTCGGATTTGTCAAAATCACCGTTGCTTGGGGTACATCGGCCATCATTCGGCTCATGGCCAATTGCCGTTGTTTCTGTTTCCTTCGGGACTTGATTTTAGGGTCTCCCTCCATCTGTTTCATCTCTTCCTTAATTTCATTCTTCGTCATCTTGAGGTTCTTCTTGAAATCATATTTCTGATAAACGAAATCCACTATAGCAAGAATCCCCAAAACCACGGCAATCCTAACCACCAATCTGTATATCAAGTCCTTTGTTAATGGAAAAACCGCTTCCGCTTTCATTCCAACTGATGAAAAAACCATGGGAATATTTTTTTTAGCAAAAGTGTAAACGATGTATCCAACTAGCAGAAATTTAAAAAGAGTCTTTATCAAATTGAACAATGTCTTTTTCGAAAACAGATTTTTAAATCCCTCCAACGGATTCAATTTTTTGAAATTCGGTTTAAGTGGTTCCACCGAAAAAAGGAAACCTGATTGGGATAAATTCGCTACCGTCCCCGCCACCATTACCGTAGCAAAAACAATGGCCACTACGGATAAATAAGAATAACCATAATAGATGAGCAATGGCCTTAGATTCCCTATAGTGACCTTATAATCAGCATTAGACAGGGCTCCATACAAAAAGAAATACAATTTCTCGAACCCGTATTCTCCGGCGTACATTAATAAAATAGCCGCCAAAATAAGTATGATGATTGAGTTCAAGTCGGTGCTTTTTGCAACCTGCCCCTTTTTACGTGCTTCACTGAGTTTCTTCGGGGTAGGATCTTCGGTCTTTTCATCCGCCGCAAAAAATATCGAATCAAACCGGTCGGAATCGAAAACCGGCCTAATGCTTCCGGTAAATCCCGCGGGCAAAAAAACGAATTCGCCACTTCTGTCCCATGCAACACCGTCTATAAAAATTATTATTGCAAAAAATAAAATCCATTCCGTGTGTCCCATCAGATCAACTCCAACCTCCCATATATAAAACCGCAAGCACCTCCATCAGTTTTTCCAATTGAAAGGGAATGCTTTCAATTACCGGAATCATCATTCGGATGATTGACGGCATAAGCAAAATCGAAGCCGACACCCCTATAAGAACCTTAAGTGGCAATCCCAAAATAAACACATTAAGCTGTGGTACCGTCCTAGCAAGCATACCCATAATGACATCCGTCATGAAGAGTATAAGCAGCAACGGCACTGCAATCTGAAAAGCCGTACGAAAGCTCGATGTAAAAAGAAAAATGACATCTGCAGCCTTCAAATGCTCCGTTACAACTCCTCCTACCGGCAAAATTTCAAACATTCTAGCCATGACATAAACAAGATAATGATGGGCATCCACAGCGAAAAACAATGCCAGCCCCATCCAGTAATACAACCGGCCGTAAAGTGATACCTTGTTCTTAGTCAACGGGTCATATACCGAAGCCATTGAAAACCCTATTTGAAAATCAATCAGCTGCCCGCCCATCTGCATTGCAATAAAAATAATGTTGGTCGTAAAACCGAGAGCCAGTCCAAAGATCACTTCAAAAACCACCTGCAATACATAGCCTATCAACGTTGGTTCCACAAAGACATCTGCATGAGCTATCGGATATAGCAAAATACTAAGTATTACCGCAAAACCGACCTTCAACAAATTCGGAAGTCCTCGAACTGAAAAAATCAGTGACGTTCCCATGAAGCTGGCAATTCTTGCTAAAATAAGAAAATAAACCGTAAAATTATAAATTGTCATGGAACACCTACCTGATCATGGTGGCAATGTTAGTGAACATTTGCGTCGTAAAATCCGTCAATTTACTCAACATATATGGTCCTGTAATCATAATTGTGAAGAACACAGCTACAATTTTGGGTACAAAAGTGAGAGTTTGCTCCTGAATCTGTGTTGTAGCTTGAAATATACTAACAATAAGTCCGACAAGCAGCGCCGCCATTAAAACGGGACCGGCTGTAAGTAGCACGGTTGTCAACGCATCTCTCATGATATCGCCAACCATTGACTGAGTCATGATACATCCCCCCTAAATAAAACTTTCCATAATGGATTTCACAACTAGATACCACCCGTCCACCATTACAAAAAGTAAAAGTTTAAACGGAAGCGATATCATTACCGGCGGCAGCATGAACATGCCCATTGACATAAGTATGCTTGCCACGATTAAATCTATGACGATGAATGGTATAAATAGCATGAAGCCCATCTGGAATGCGGTTTTTAGCTCACTGATAATAAAAGCCGGAATCACTGCCATGAAAGACGTTTCTATGCTGGTTTCAGGAAATTCGTCACCCGACAGATTTATAAAAAGAGCCAGATCCTTTTCTCTGGTCTGATTAAGCATAAAATTCTTGATTGGCTTTGAACCTATGTCGATGGCTTCCTCCTGCGAAATTTCATTTGTCAAGTAAGGATTCACCGCATCTTCGATGACCTCCGTGTAAACCGGCGCCATAAGAAAAAATGTCAAGAAAAGCGCCAATCCGATTAATATCTGATTAGGAGGCGTCTGCTGGGTGGCCATGGCACTTCTAAGGAAAGAAAGCACAATGATAATCCTCGTAAAAGACGTCATTAGAACTAAAAACGAAGGCACAAGTGTCAGTACGGTCAACATAATCAATATTTTGATGCCATCGACATAATCGTCCGGTGTTTCTGCCTCGTCGACATTGATGCCGATTCTTGGAATCGGCAAATCCACTTCCTCTGCGAAGGACACATTGCCCATGAAAACGATGATAATAATCGCCAGTATTAAAAATGCCAGTTTCCTATTCATAGCCATCCTTCACTTTCTCTTTCCATTTGAAACTTTTCAGTTTCCCCACGAAACTCCTTCCATTGGAAAAACCATTTCTGAGGAAGGCATCGATTTCCGTATCCGACAACTCGCGGATTGTTTCAACCCCGTGCTCCGTAACGCCCAACACATAGTAGGCGTCAAATATGCGGACAATGCTCAGAACCGCCTTGTTATAAATCGGAACAGTCTCAATAACCTCGAGATTCCTCGTATTTCCCATTCTTTTCAGATATCGATTCCCCAACCTGAGGCTGAAATAAGCGACCATGATTACCACCGGAAAGGCTATGAACAATTTAATAAGGCTTTGAGTAAAATTCATATTTCCCATATTGCTGTCCTCTTCTCTTTTTAAATCACTGAATCAAAATATCGACAATATAGACTTCCAAAATCAGTTCCGGCTCGAAAAGTTCATTTAATTTGTTCATAATCTCTACCTTTAATTCATCCGTCTTTTCGACTGCCCTTATATCCTCCGCAGTCTTCGAGCGAAGAGTTTGTATAATTATATCCCGGATTTGAAACTTTTTATCCTTTATAAAAATCTCGTCTTTTTTGTTTGCATACCCTACGGCTATCTGAGTCTTCAAATAGCTTCTGTTGTTGGAATCGTTCAGATTTATAACGAATTCGCCCAAGGGATAAACAACTTCCGCCACAGGTGCAACCTTGGAGTCCTCATTGAAAATAAAGGTCTTTGTGAAGTAGGCATATGCAAAAAACGAAGCGGCTGCCAAAGCTAAAACGAGAACCGCAATTATGATTAGTGTTTTTACTTTCTTCTTAGGATTTTTGTCATCGTGAGCGTTGCCCTTACTATTTGCATTATCTGTCAATTTCAATTTCCTCCTATTCCGTTTCTACCAAAATCAAAATATTCACCCGACGGTTCATGGCTCTACCCAAGGTGTTGTCATTGGTTGAAATGGGTTTGTATTTTCCGTATCCGGCTACAGATATTCGTACAGGATCTATATCCTTTTCTTCGGTAAAATACCTCAGTACGTTTATGGCTCTGATTACCGAAAGTTCCCAGTTGCTAGGGAACTTGGCCGTATTTATCGGCACTGTATCCGTATGTCCCTCGACGATTATTTTATTGTCAAATTGTTCTATTAGCATCACAACCTTATCAAGTACCTCCTTGCTATTTCCCTTCAATACGGCCGCTCCTGAATCGAAAAGCACCTTCTCCTTGATGTCTATAATAACTCCTCTCCGATCAGCCCTTACAGATATCTCAGCTTGGAGACCCTCTCTTTTAACATATTCATTCACCAATTGGTAGAGCTGTACCAGTTCCGTGTTCATCTCTTCAATCTGGGTTTGTTCAATAGGCAAAAGATCATTAATCGGAACATTGCCCGGCGGAATGTCGTCGGAGAAAATTGTCGGTTTGGCCTCGCCAATCAGAACACTTTGCAAAGCGCTAGCCACATTCTCGAATTTAAAGACGTCGATAGTCGACATTGAGTATAGCAGGATAAAAAAAGTCAGCAAAAGTGTCATGAGATCTGAAAAAGTAGTCATCCAAGATGGAGAACCTCTGCCATCATCCTGTTTTTTTCTTCTAAGAGGCATTTTTTATCACCACAGCTTCCTCCTCCCGGTCCTTCTTTCTTTCATATGGCGATAAGTAAGTAGTCAATTTTTCTTCAACAATTTTCGGGTTTGTTCCCGACTGAATAGACAAAATCCCTTCAATCATCATTTCTCTGGTAAAAATTTCCTCTTCGGTCTGACTTTGCAACTTGGTGGCGACAGGAATAAGTAACATGTTGGCAAAAAAAGCTCCATAGAAAGTGGTTATCAACGCCGTGGCCATGCCTACCCCGATGGCACTGGCGTCGTTAAGGTCGCTCAACATGATAACAAGGCCGATGAGAGTACCAATCATGCCAAAAGCCGGGGCTAACTCCCCCCATGACTTGAAAATATTATGTCCAACACCATGACGTCTTTCAATTGTAGCGATTTCAAGACCCAAAATAGACTTGATGTTCTCCGGCTCAATTCCGTCCACTACCATCCGCAAGCCCCTGATGAGAAATTCGTTTTCTATTTTCTCCACTTCTTCCTCTATCGATAATAGACCCTCCGAACGTGCCTTGCGTGAAAGATTTGCGAACAAAACAACTAAATTGCTGCGATTGTCCATATTAGATATGAATGCCTGCTTTAAAATCTTGGGAACACCCAATAGCACTTTTATAGGATAGCTAGCCATGAGTGCGCAGAATGAACCTAAAACGGTTATAACCAGAGATGAAAGACTCCAGAATACCATAATATTTCCCTGCGTTGAAATAGCTATTATAATCATCGTGGTTCCTATAAATATGGCCAGCAATGGAAAAATATCGATTTTTTTCATTCTTTAGCCTCCTAAAGCCCGCCATTTATTTTTCTGCGGTAGGCTATGACGCTCTCCACTACTTCCAGCGCCTTTTGACTTACCCTGATTTTCTTGCCGCTTGTCAAGGTAATTAGAGTATCAGGGATTTCCTCAATTTTTTCAATCAGTTCTGCATTGAGATAAAAAGGTTCACCCTTTAATGAAGTCAGTCTTACCACTTGAAAACAACTCCTTTATCGGGGCGGGCATTCTATGCGCCCGCCCCTGACTTCCTACCGACTCGAATTAAATTTTAGCCGGCTTATGATTTTTATTTGTTTTTCCATTTCCCACTTTATTTTTTACATCTTTTCCTGATATCTTTAATCTTTAATCTTTAATCTTTAATCTTTCCACTTCCCAATTATCGCTTGAGGTTGATCAATTCCTGAAGCATTTCATCCGAGGTCGAAATCGTCTTCGCATTAGCCTGATAGGCCCGGCTGGTGATTATCATCTCGGTGAATTCATTGGCAAGGTCCACATTCGACATTTCCAATACTCCCGGCCTTATTGCTCCGAAGCCGTTTTCGTTAGCCACTCCGACTTCAACTTCCCCCGAATTTCGTGTATCCCGGTATGTATTTCCTCCCAGCTTGTCAAGCCCTCCCGGATTTTTGAATTTGCCAATGCCTATTTGTCCCAATGAGTATACCTCTCCATCACTGTATATGCCTTGTATCAATCCTGAACCGTCTATGGAAAAGGTCTCCAAGCTGACGGTGTTCGCCCCAACGGTCATTTCATTTGGAATGCATATGGACACCAGCAGATCGCTTTGTGTGGAATCGCTTGGGCTGGTGATGACGGTTGTGCCAGTGTGATCATACGCCCCGACGCTTCCAGTCAATCCGTCGGCAGCATACCCAAGCACGCGAAGTCCCTCAGCATTAACCAAATTACCCTCGTAGTCGGTGAAGAAGGCTCCGTCGCGCGTGTAGCGCTTCATGTCTCCTGCACTATCCCGAGATACCACAAAGAAACCTTCCCCTTCGATTGCGAAGTCGAGTTCTCTTCCCGTAGGCTTAAGAGAGCCTCCGCTCATTACCGTGTCAATCGCCGCAACTCCAACTCCAAGGCCAACCTGCTTGGGGTTTATTCCGCCCAGGCCTGTATCGGAAGGCATCTGCGCGTTTGCAAGAGTCTGGCTGAAAAGATCCTGAAACCTTGCTCGCCCCGACTTGAATGCCGTTGTGTTTACGTTTGCGATATTGTTGCCTATTACATCCATCTTTACCTGATTGCTTCTCATTCCACTTACGCCTGCATAAAGTGATCTTAACATATTAAAATTCCTCCCTTGTGTTTTGAAGATGTGCGCCGCTTCATTCAATCCGCGGCGCCAGGCTTCCTCTTGGAGGTCCGGCCTGTCAATCTTCGTCGATGATGACTGCACTGTCTATGTTTGTAAAAACGTTTTCCTTTGCATCTTTCTGCCCCACTGCCGTAATTATTGTACGGTTGTGGATGCTTGCTACAAAAGCCATTTCCTTGTAAAGAAGCAATGATTCTTTTGCCCCCTTGGCTTCAGCCTTGTCAACTGCCTTTTCAAGATTCCTCATGTCGTTCTCCGTAAGCCTTAAATTCCTCTGTTCCAGTCGTCTGAGTGCGTGTGCTGAAACTTTCAGCTCCGACTTATTATCTAATGTCTTATTAAGAATCTGCCTGAAGTTCCCGTCACCGCGGTTTGCTTTGTCAGTGCCGTTATTCTTGCTTTTCCCTGGTCGGTCAACCGGATAAAGCATTCCATTATTCACTCTGTAAGCCATTTAATCACTTCCTTAAAGCATTTAGATAACAACTTGAGGTTCCGGTGCAAAGGCTTGATCCAAGACCTGGCCAATATGCTCCATTCCTTCAATGATCTGCTGCACCTGTTCATCCGGTGTTAAAGTCATGTTCAGTATGTCCTCCGCCACATATTCCTGGTCCCCCACTACGATATAGAGTCCCGATTCGCGAACCCTGACCGATTGGACTTCTCCCTTGACTATCTCATTTTCTCCCACAACCTCTACAGTCTTTCCTATCATCTGACTTCCAAAAAGCAGGTTCTGATTGTTTTTCAAATCTGCAATGGCTAAATTTAAATTCTCCATCTGCTCAAGGGCAGAAAACTGCGCCAATTGGGCCACATATTCCGAATTATCCCCACCTTCCATGGGATCCTGAAACTGAAGCTGTGCAGCAAGAATCTGAAAAAATTCATTTTTACCGAGTTTCTGTCCGCTACTGCTACTTTGCGATGCATCCACATAGCTGCTTACGTTGCTTACTTCCATCATTTCACCTCCTAAGCGAATAAATCCAATCCCTTTTGTGCGCCTCGCCCTTCTTCAGTTTGCCACAACAAATCATTGCGTTCTTCCCGAAAATCATCCGTAAAATCATCTTGACGGGCCTCTCTCTGAAAATCGAAAGCTCTTTGTCCGAATTCCTCCGAATTGCCTGTTTGTTGATTGAAAACACTCACTTCTATTTCTTTCAGTCGTAGACCGTTTTGCCTCGAAAAAGCCCTATCATCCATGAGAAAATTTTTCAATTGTTCTTTGACGCCTTCGTTTTCCACAAAAATCCGAGCCTTCACCGCGCCGTCCTCGTTCGTCAGTTTAATTTCTATCCTGCCCAATTCCTCCGGCTTCAATCGCACCCTCATTACGGTTTCTCCATTTTCACGGGCTTTGTTCATTCCAAACTCAATCTTCTCACCGATTTCCTCGAAATTTGTAATTGCTCTCGCAGCATCAACCGTCTCCGCCTTGACTGTTTCCAATCCGGCAATTTTTGTATCAATAGCAGGTACACCCTCGACCATTTTAGCAGCCTGCTCTGAAATTCCGTTCTTCAGTTCGGGTTTTGCGGTGTTCTTCAGTTCGGGTTTTGCGGTGTTCTTCAGTTCGGGTTTTGCGGTGTTCTTCATTTCGCCGGTTTCCACGAGCGCGCCTTTCCCTGTTTGCAATGTGCCGGTTTCTTCTTGTCCTTGCTTTTGCATTTCAGGCAAGCGGTTCAAAACGCTCTGCCTCCTAGCGGAATGTAAAAATCTTTTTTCGTCTTCGTTCATCGCGATAGTTTCAAGATTTTTCGGTTGCTTTGATTCCAATCCCTGTATATTTTCCTGTACCCCCGCAGACGGTGAAAACATTGCATTCTTGTCTACCGTTCGCTTTTCGGAAACGATATCAGGCAATCCTTGCTCAGCATAGAAAGTCCCTGCCACTGCAACAGATTCAGCTCCCGGATTTTGCAACCATTCACCAGCAGTCCTGTCGGTAATTTCACTGCCTCTTCCTGCTTCAAGGGGCTGGGCGACTGCCTCATCATTCAGCCTCTCTGATTCGGATTTCAAATTGACATCCTGCATCATTCCGGTTTCTTTAATGAATTCTCGCGGTATCTCAGGAAATCTGCCAAGATTATCAAGACAGACTTTGCCGACCGTCTTTTTCCCTTTATCAAAATCAGCTTCCGAAAGTTCCTTCCCCGCAGTAACATCCTCAATCTCTACGGCTTCAATAATCACCTTCATCTCCATCTGGACACCAGCCAATGCAGACAACATGTCTTTTTCCGGCAATACCTTGTGCGTCGGTACTTGGGTTTCGACGTTCTTGCCGTCTACACTCATAAACCTGCGCATCAAAGCCTCGAATCTTTCACCTTTTCCTACGGATTCACCTATATCAGTCTTGCCTGCCTTCCCGGTGCTCAGCGTAAATTCCGCCTTTTTGCCTATATTCAATTTTATTGCGCATTCCATATATTCACCTCCTATTTGCTTTGACTTTCTATAATTCAAGCCTCCTTTTGAAGGCGATTACAGCCATTTCATCGAGTATACACTCCTCTTTCTTCTTTTCCCCCAGCTTATAAACGTCCAATTGCTTTTCCCGATGGCTTTCGATTGTCTTGCGCTTTATTTGAGCCTTTTCAAAAGCCTGACGTTTCCGTTCGCAAAACTTTCCAGCTTCATGCAAAAGATCATTCTGTTGTCCTTTCTTAAACCGGAGATTCTCAAGATAAAAATAGTAATGCTTCCTAGATGCTACCTGGGTCGGTTTCGCTTTTTGAAAAGAATCGATGATGCCATCGATTTCCGACTCAATTTTTACAACGGACTCCATATGCTCGTTGTAATTTCGCTGAGCACTCGAAAATTCAGAGAGACGCTCAACCTCGGTTTGAATCCTAAGTTTGAGCACATTCTCCAATGTATAGTCGAATCCCTTCATTTCAATCCTCCCCTACTTTATGAACAAAAGTTTCATGGCGTCCAAGGTTTCTTTCATGGAAGACTCTTCTTCTACTTCCTGTTGAAGAAACTCTATCAATTTATCGTTCAGAGCTATAGCTCTATCAATCTTGGGGTTTGATCCTTTGACATAGGCCCCAACATTAATCAAATCTTCAGCTTTTTCATAAACTGTAAGGCTGTCACGGATTCTACCGGCCATCTCATAATAATCTTTGTCCACTATCTGCTTCATAAGGCGGCTGATACTTTCCTGCACATCAATGGCAGGAAAATGATTCTTTGCCGCCAATTTCCTCGACAGAACAATATGTCCATCCAAAATACCCCGGACTGCATCCGCAATGGGCTCATTCATGTCGTCACCGTCAACCAGAACTGTATAAAAAGCTGTAATGGAACCCTTTTCAGCCATTCCGGTCCGCTCCAGCAATTTAGGTAAAAGTGCGAAAACCGAAGGAGTGTATCCTTTGGTAGTGGGCGGTTCCCCAATAGCCAGGCCCACTTCTCTCTGCGCCATTGCAAAACGCGTAACTGAATCCATCATGAACATGACCTTCAGTCCTTGGTCCCTGTAATACTCGGCAATGGCTGTAGCAGTGAAAGCCCCCTTTAATCGGACGAGAGCGGGTTGATCCGAAGTTGCGCAAATCACAACCGATTTCTTGAGTCCATCCTCTCCCAGGTCCTTGTCCAAAACATTGCGCAATTCTCGGTTTCGTTCTCCTATTAGAGCAATGACATTGACATCGGCATTAGAGGATCTTGCGATTTTGCCTAAAAGAATGCTCTTGCCTACTCCGCTACCGGCGAAAATGCCTAGCCTCTGACCTTCTCCGCAAGTCAACAACCCGTCAATCGCCCTTATGCCGGTGCACATTGGCATTTTAATGGATTTGCGCTTCAATGGATTGGGAGGATTCCTATAGATGTCTACTTCCTTATCCAAATACAAGTATTCCTTATCGATAGGTTCTCCTAATCCGTCAAGAACTTTTCCCAAAAGATTTTCTCCAACCTTTATCTGCAGGGACTTGCCCGTGGAAACCACCCTGCAACCTGGACCAATCCCACTGATATCCCCTAGAGGCATCAGCAGCACTTTTTCGTTTTTGAAGCCCACTACTTCCGCTAATACATGCTTATGGTCGTCAATTTCAATGCGGCAGACCTCTCCTACAAAACTTTTGACTCCCTCAACCTGTATGGTCAAACCTATGACTTGAGTTACCTTCCCGATTTTTTGATAAAATGACTTACCCGATAGTGCCTTGTGGTACAAATCGAAGTGTCGGCTATTTTCCATGCCTTTGCCCCGTTTCCATAAGAACCCGTTTGACATTCTCCAGTTTCTTGTCTACGGTGGCATCGATGATGTTAATGTCCGTTTCGATGAAACAGCCTCCCGCCTGTACCGTTTCATCCCTTAGAATCGTGAACACGCCGTTTGGACATAGTTCCTGGAGTTCTGTCAAATTATTCTGAATTATCACCGCTTCCTGCTTTCCGGTCCGAATCACTATTTGGCTCATACTCCGGACTTCTGCCAAAGCATCCTTTGCAATCCCCACAATAATACTATCGTCCAATTCGAGTTCTTTTTTAATGATTGTTTCCGCAATTTTTACAGCCAAGCCTATAATTTCGTTTTCCGTTTTTTGTATATATGCACGTGATTCCTTGTGGGCTGTTTTCAGTATCTTTCCGGCCTCATCAATTTTTTTTTGACTTTCCTTCAAAACTTCTTGCCGGCCGACTTCGCATCCTTCCCCGTACCCTTCTTCAGCTCCGGTTTTGTATCCGGTTTCATAGCCTTTTCTTTTCTCTTCCTCCACAGCTTCCAACGCTTCATCTTCTGCCGCGGAAATAATTTCCTTGCTTTCCTGCTCCGCCATCCTAAGCAGTTCGTCAGCCCGTTGTTTAGTCTGACGAATCAGGGAATCAGCCTGTCCGTCAAAGGAATATTCCCTGATGCCTACCGGATTTTCTTTGACTGGTATGGGGCATATTCCTCGACTGTCATCCATTTGCCGATTTTTGTATATCTTATGAGATGATTGCATCCTCGCCCCCCCTATTCATGTATATTTCTCCAGCCTCATCCAGTCTTCTTATGACCGCCACAATTTTATGCTGGGCTTCTTCCACGGAAACAAGGCGTACCGGTCCGAGAAACTCGACGTCATCCTTGAGGACTTCGACCGCCCTCTTGGAGAGATTCTTGTATATAATTTCAGCCATATCCCTAGAGGCTCCTTTGATTGAAAGAGCAAGGTCTGCGCCGTCAATTTCTCTAAGCATTCTCTGAATGGATGCGCTATCAAGACTGATGATATCTTCGAAAACAAACATGCCGTCCTTTATTTCCTCGACTAGTTTCGGATTTTCCTTAGCCATTTCCTCGATGATATTCTTCTCGGTAGATCGGTCGGCTGAGTTAAGGATGTCCACTATGGTCTTGATTCCCCCGTAGGATTCAAATTGGTTGTCTTTCACATTGGATAGCTTGCCATCGAGGATTTTCTCCACCCGCATGATGACCGTAGGGGATGTCTTGTTCATAGTCGCGATACGGTAGGCCACATCCGATTTAACTTCATCAGGCAGTTCTGAAAGAATGCGCGCCGAATTCTCAGGCTCCAGAAAACACATTATTAAAGCTATGGTCTGAGGATGCTCGTTCACGATAGTCTTTAGTACTTGCATGGGGTCTGTTTCGCGAGCTATGGAAAAAGGCTTTTTATTCATGGCCACCGGACTCAAATTATCAATAATATTCTGAGCCCGCTTATTTCCCAGAGCACGGGTCAGAATGTCCCTGGCGTAATCAATGCCGCCCTGGCGGATATGCTCCCTTGCCTTGTTCATTTCCACGAATTCCAGGAGTATGCTATCTCTGACTTTGGGTTCCACGCTGGTTATATTGGCTATTCCGTATGTGATTTTCTCGATCATCGGTTCCGGAAGCATCTTTAGAATTTTGGAGGATTTTTCCGAGCCCAAAGATATGAACAAAACTGCTGCTTTTTCCACCCCGTTCAATTCCTCTAATTCAGTTAGTTTATTCACCTTTCATCACACCTCATCCTTCAAAACCCAAGTCTTCACCAATTCCGCCAGCTTTTCCGGATGTTCATCGGCATACATCTTGACACTTTTTTCAAGTTCCCCGTCTTCCATGGATTCCATTCTCACAGTGGCCTCCTCTATGACATTATCCATTACATTCTCAAGCGGCAAGGGTTGCCCTATGTTCATATCGAGCCTTTCTCTAAAGCGGGTCCCTTTTTGGCCCTTTCGTAGAATCAACACCATTACGGCCAAAAGAATCAAAAACAAAAAACCACCGGCGATGCCGCCATAGAGCAGATATTTTTGCCTTTTCTGCTCTATCTCAAAGGTTGTCGCCTGTTGCACTTCCATTTCCGCAATCAATTGATTCTGATAAGTTTTGTCGAATGCCATTCCTTCCACGCTGATGAGGTCCCCTCTGCTCTCGTCATATCCCACAGCAGCCACGATAAGGTTACGAATAGCCGTACCTTTATCTTGCGAAAGAGTTCCATTGTAAACTACAGAGGTCGAAATCCGTCGAACCTCCCCTGGCGCCTTTATCCGATGCATCCGTGTCTCCCCTATTTCATAATTGCGAGTCGTCTCGAAGTTGCTGACATTGCCGTCTTCGGCAACAGCATCCGGGTTTTCTATATAATATTCCAGATTATTATCCACAGGACTCGAACCTGCCGTAGCATTTAGACTGTCGGAACGCTCCAATCGGTCCTGCTGGCTCCTTAAAACCTTTTCATCATCATATTCGACAATGGTTGTCTCCTCTGAATCAAAATCCATATCTGCATTGATTTTGACAAGAACATTTCCAACCCCCAAAGTCTGCTCCAACATATTCTGAATCCCCACCTCGAGATCACTTTCAAATGCCGCCTCCATAGCAAGATGGCTGTTGACCAGGGCGGTTGCCGACATTTCTGACTCGTCCATAAAAATTCCTTCGCTAAGAAGATTGGCATTAGTATCTATAACCCGAACATTCCCTTCTGGAACATTTCTAACCGCTCCCGAAACCAAGGCAATAATGCCCCGTATATGCTGTGGCTCCAGTCTATTGAGGGAATTAATCTTGAGTACCACCGTGGCACTCCCCGGTTTTGCCTCCCGGGTAAAAACCGATTCTTCCGAAAGGGCCAGATGTACCCTGGCATACTCCACTTCCTCCAAAGACATGACCGAACGGGCCAATTCTCCCTCCAAAGCCCTCTGATACATGATTTTGCGGTCCTCGTCAGTGACTGCGAACCCTGTATCGTCAAAAATTTCAAAACCCTTACTGCTTTTAGGCAATAACCCATCCATTGCAAGATCGATACGTAAACGTCCCACCTGTGATTCCGGCACCAATATGGTCATGCCTTCATCCTCAATCCTATAATCGCTTATTTTCATTTCATCGAGTTTCTTGATGATGTCGGCCGAATCGTTCATTTCGAGGTTTGGAAAGATAGGTACATAATTCACCTGTCCAAAAAATATGTAATAGGCGACCAATGCAATCAAAAACGCAGAACACAATCCTGCAACTCCTAATCGCTTGGTTTTACTCATATTTTTCCATATTTTATCCACTCTGTTAGCCATTTGTTTCGGATTTTCCATTTCCCATGGCTCCCTTTTTCTATTATTTTATCTCTTATGACGGGCATACATGAGCACACAAAAAAAAGCCCTATTATAAAAGGCTCCCCTGTATTCTGTCAGGTTATAGTCCGGCTGCCATAGCGTTTACCGCCGTAGACCCGATTACTTTGCGTCCCAATTTTTCAATTGGTTTGCCCTTTCCAAAACTATTAAATTTGCATTTTCATGATTTCCTGGTAGGCTTCGATGACTTTATTCCTTACCTGAACAGTCATTTCAAGTGCCAATCTTGCCTCTTCGCCCTGTATTAAAACATTGTGTATGTCATCAGTTTCGCCAAGAGCCAAAGCTTCAGAGTTTTTTTCGGATTGTATCTGTAGCTCATTGACCTCTTCCAATTGCTTTCTCATAGTCTCCGAAAAAGATGTTGCCTTGTCGGCGCCTAAAGACTTGTCACCCGAAACAATTCCCACATTAAGTAAAGATTCTATTCTCATCCCTATCTCCCATCATCATTAGCCTTTGCCTATTTCAAGAGCCTTAGCATACATAGCCTTGCTTGAATTAAGGATTGTAATATTTGCTTCATAAGCTCTAGTGGCCGCAATCATGTCTACCATTTCATTGAGAAGATTGACATTTGGCAATTCCACATACCCATCCTCGTCGGCGTCGGGGTGGCTAGGGTCGTAAACCCGTTTGAAAGGGCTTTGATCCTCTTCAATTCCAACCGCTTCTACGCCAGTTCCCGGACAGTCTCCCTTAAAAACATCCCTATTGAGTTCAGTCTGTAGTTTTTCTCGAAAAACTGCCACTTTTCTTCTGTATGGACCGCCTTCCTCTGTGCGAGTCGTATTGGCATTGGCTATATTGGCGGCTATAACATCCATCCTCAGCCGCTCGGCCGTCAACCCGCTAGCGCTGATAGCCAGTGAATCGAATAATTTCAAAATTATCCTCTCCCTTCATGGATAACATATCTCAGAACTGAAATCTTATTGGAAATCCGCTGGGTCAAAGCACTGTACAAAAGCTGATTTGCCGCAAGGTTCACCATTTCCGATTCAATATTCACATTGTTACCATCCATCCGTTGAGATGCAGATTCATCCCTGACGATTTCAGGCCGAACGGATTCTATTTTGCTTTCGGTTCCCATATGCCCTTGGTCAGTCATCTTCAGCGTAGTCCCCTTCGGCGAACCTATGGCAGACTTCATGGCTTCCTCGAATGACACCTTCTGTGCCTTGTAGCCCTTGGTATTTACGTTGGCAATGTTGTTGGCTATGGTTTTCTGCCTAAGAGTTGCAGTATCCATAGCTTTTTTTAATATTTCAAAATCCCGACTTCCGATGATTTGCATACTCATTTCAGTCACTTCCTATCAGATCGAATTTCAATGACAATACACCTGAATTTATTATTATGAATTATATAAAATTCTTATTCCTTATGCTCAAAGTCAAGGATAACTGATAGAAATAGAAAAAGCAAGTCCTTTTTATGGCAACCTGCTTTTTACACTGTGTGCAATCTGTATTTTCACTGTATTCACTTGTAATTCCAACGCCTGAATGCTTTATAAATATATTTAAATTACTTGAATATTTTTATAAGTCGGTTCATTCCGACTTTTTATCGATGAAGCAAGCCTCCCTGTCCTTTACATAATATGTCTTTAAGTTTTTCTTTCCCTTGGAAGTTTCCGACAACATCTCGACAACATCGGCTTTTCCCTTCATAATGACTTGTATGTTGTCTCTCTGACAATGAACCATGGCTTTAAGCTCCCTCGTCAAATCAGCCACAGCCTCGTCAAAAGCCTTAAGCAGATTTTCCGGCACTCGATTCTCCAGGACTTTTCTATCAAACTTTTCCAGTCCCAAGGAACCAGCCAGGTGGTACTCCAACCTTCGCCTTTCTTTGGCAAGCTGGCTGATATCATCTATGATATCCTGACTATTCTTGAGAATTTCCAAGATATCTTCCGCCGATTTCCCGTCCTTGACCATTGCCGGTTTCAAAGCCTCGTACTTCTTTGTTTGAGCCTTCAAATTACCAATCAAAAATTTCAGTTGCTCCATTACTCGTTCCCCCTCGTCAAACAATCTCCGACCACGCTTCCCTCAATTCCTCAAGAAGCTCACGAACACTCTTGACCTTTTCCGCGTCCATTTTTATATTGGCGTATACCAGCTCCCGCATCATAAAAGCATACAGATCACTCAATTGATTGGCTATTTCACCGGCATCGAAATTCAAAGTAAACGAAAGCTCACCCAGGATGGCTTGAGCCCTCTTAAGGTACTCATTTTTCTTTTCAATATTCTTTTCCCTGATTGCTATTTCCGACAATTTGCATAAGCGGATGGCTCCGTCACAAAGCATAATTATCAGCCTTTTAGGCGAGGCCGTGGTTACATTATTGGTTTCGTAAACTCTGTATGCGTTCGCTGTATTATACATAATTCCTCCTACACTCTCCGATCGAAGATTATGCCCGAATCCCCCATGATTTTTTTCAAGATCCGGTCCATCTCATCTTCGCTCAATATTCGAATCAAATAGTTGCTCGATTTTTCAAACACCTTTATCTGCAGGCTATTTTCCGGCTCATCCTCCACAACTACCAGGTATATGTCCACACCTTTTACCTCGAATACCTTGTTGAGCCGGTGAATTTCCTGTCTAAGAACGCTAGAATCCCGCTTTCTGTCCTTCTCCTTGTGTCTCCCGTCCTTATCAACAAAGGGATTGTCTTTTTTGTGGACATAATCCTTTTCTGTCTTCTCTAGGACCAGCTTCAAAATTTGAGAGTCCACCTTGTCGATATTCAGCATTTACCCCACTCCTGTTTTAACTGCTTCAGCTACTTACAAGCCAGACAAGGAATCCAGCTGGCCCGTAAGCATCGACATCTGGCTTTCAGCCTGTTGAAGCGCCACATCGAGCCTCGTGAATATGCGGATGTAATAAGTCTCCCTCGTCTCCATGCGGTCGGTGAACGCGTCGATTCGGTCGCTCAGCGTGTCCAAAGAACGCTGCAGACCGTCTGCCCTGACCTCCGTTATTCCCGTCCCCGTCGCAATGAGGCTATTTATATAATTTTCCAAGTTTGCAGTCAGGCCTATTTCGTTTCCAGCCGCATCCGTGTCATGGAAAAAGTTCTTCACTGCTTTCGCATCTTCGACTAGGGCATCAGTCAATTTCGAAGAATTCAATTGAAGCTGGCCCTCCTTGTCAATTGTAGTAATCCCTAGCTGGGATGCGTTCGAAAATTTCGAATCAAGCCCGGAAAAAGAGCTTGACGCCATGGTTCTGAGCCTTGAAATAATCCTCTGAAGCGTCGAATCCCCTGCCAGCGTCCCTGCGCTTCCGGCGCTTCCGGCCGTTTCAGAATCCCCCGCATCGGATTTCTCCTGCAGAAATGCAAGCGTCGAATTATATTGGGCGATAAATGCCTCAACCTTTTCGATTGCCTGCGCCGTGTTGTTTGAAACCGTTATGATCTTGGAATCCCCTACATTCGTTTCTGCGCCAAGCGTTATCGTAAGCCCCACTACGGCATCGTCAATCTCGTTTGTATCCCTTTCGATATCGATTCCGTTTATGGAAAACTGCGCGGTAAGGCCGGTCTCCGATGTCACCAAAGGATCTACAACATCCAAACCCAGCGATGCAAGAGGCGTTCCGGCCGCATCTGCAAGGGTTAGTGTCCGTGCTCCTTTATTGTCGTCCTTTAAAACCAGACGGCCGTCCACCACCGTCGCCGCCACCTCGAGAGTGTCGTTCAGGTTGTTTATTTTTCCCACTATGGTGGAAAGGGTGTCCGTAGCCTCAACCATGACGGTTTCAAACAACCCGTCACCGTTCGTAATTGTGAAGCTCCCCGCGATGCCGAGCGCGGTGTCGTTAGTCTCCCCCACCGCGAGAACCTTTGCCCCTATGATCCGCGATGAGGTCGCAATGCGGCCTATCACTATCTCATAGGTTCCGCTCATGGCCTCTGCTGTCGCGGCAGCCGAAACCGTCCCCGAATCCGTACTCGTTGCCGCCTTGCCTTCGTAGACCGAATCGTACTGGATGTCCCTCACCTTGGTCATCAGGCTGTCGAGGCGCGTGTTTATATCCCTCCAGGCGTCCTGCTTGCTCTCGTATTCGGTTTTCTGACTCGCCATCTGCACCAGTGGAAGCTTTTCCATTTCCATCAAGGAATCGATGGTGCTCTGGTCTATTCCGGAATACGAACCCAAAAAATTTATGCCGCTGCTCATAAAATCACTCCTAACCCTTTTCGTCTACAATTATTCCTACTAATTCCCATATTCCTGCGACCACGTCCAGAATCTTTTCGGACGGGATCTCACTCACTGTTTCGTTGGTCTCGTTGTTGACCAGCTTGCACATCATGGTTCCCGTCTTCTCATGAAGCTTGAATTCGTAATGTGTGTCATTCCCGAAAATGATCTGTCCGGCTAACTTTAATATCTCCTCTAATTCCTCACGGCTCGGCGGTTCTTTCAATTCCTCTTGCAGATGCTCTGTCCCCGACTTCTTGATATTATCAGCAGACCGGTCCAAAATTTTTTGTGGAAACTTCCCTATTGAAAACGGTTTTGCTAAAGTTTCCGTTTTAACTCCATTTGATTTCTGCACGCTTATCATTCAGAAGTCCCTCCTTATCGCATTATTATTATGAATACCATTCATAATAATCCGAATTCCTGAAATTTCACGTCCCGGCCAAGTTCACTTATGCCTTTTTTCAGTCCGCTATATATTAGGAAGAAACTCGGTCCATTTTTTATGAATGTTATTCATAACGCTTTATTCGCATTAAAAATGCAAGCCGGCCGACAATTCGGCCGGCTTGCTGTCTTTCATTACATATGCTATCTGAGAAGCTGAAGAACCGATTGAGGCTGTTGGTTCGCCTGGGCAAGCATAGACGTGGCGGCCTGGCTCAATATGTTGTTCTTTGTGAATTCCATCATTTCCTTGGCCATGTCTACGTCTCTGACTCTAGATTCGGCGGCTGTGAGATTCTCTGCCGAAGTTGTCAAGTTGTTGATTGAGTGCTCGAGGCGGTTCTGCCCAGCTCCCAATGTCGATCTTGAACTTGAAACATCTGAAATCGCCTGATCGATCACTCCTAGAGTGTCCGTAAAAGTATTTATATCACTGCTTACATCAACTCCACTCAACGCAAATGTTGCGCCAGCGCTCATCCCCAACGCATCTGCGCTCATATCGCTAAAAGAAAGCCTCAATTCCTGTCCTGCATTCGCACCAATTTGCAGATTAGCGCTTCCGGATACTGCTGCATCATCTTCGGTTATAAGCGTTTGTCCATCAAGACCTGCTACTGAAGCAGTTGCGCCTATCGTGATTTTTACGCCCAGCTTATCAAAATTAAGAACATCACCTTCCGCAACAGCCCCGAGAGTGCCTATACCTACTGTCTGACTTAAACCCTCACCATTTGACAAAGAAATCTCTTCAGCTGCCAATCCATAAGTAAATGTATATATCGCACTTGCTTTAGCTGCAGAAACATCCACATCCGCGTCGACCAAAATCCCAACAGAACCAACAGCTGTGCCAGCTTCTTCAGGGAAGAGGTCGGGATCATCCACCTTAAGTTTTAGTGCGAGAGTGCCATTTAGCAATTTTTTTCCGTTGAATTCTGTATCACTTGCAATGCTGTCAATCTGGTCTGTCAAAGCTTTGATTTCCTTTTGTATTTCTACAATATCGTCCGAGGTGTTCGTGTCATTGTTTGATTGCACTGCCAATTCCCTTATTCTTTGTAGCATGGAATGCGTTTCGTTTAGCGCGCCTTCTGCTGTCTGAATCATGGAAATTCCGTCCTGTGCGTTTCTTGAGGCTTGGTTGAGTCCGCTGATCTGTCCGCGCATCTTCTCGGATATCGCAAGACCCGCCGCATCGTCCCCTGCTCTGTTGATTCTAAGCCCAGATGAAAGTTTTTCCAATGATTTGGCTTGTGCATTGCTTGCACTGTTTAATCTTGAATACGTGTTGAGCGCTGCAATATTGTGATTGATTCTCATTTCTTTTTCCTCCTTGAATTTGTTTTTGGCATCCTTGCCTGATTTTTTTGATGAAGCTTCGGCCGAAGTCTTCGCCTAATGTATATATCGGAAGGCCCATCTATTTGTTTAGCTTTTTTTAAAAAAATGCAAATAAAAAAAGACCGTTTTCATTTTCGGTCTTTCCAAGGTTGCAATCCATTCAATTCACCCAATGCATCCATAAGGCCCGCAGTCGCCCCGGACGCTTCCATGTTCTCTTTTCTGATGGCCTCGAAGACTTCCTCGCGGTGGATTGACACCTCCTTGGGGGCCTCTATCCCTATACTGACCCGCCCGTCCTCTATTCCCATGACGCGGACGATGATTCCTTCCCCTATTATTATACCTTCGTTTTCCTTCCTGCTTAGCACGAGCACAATCTACACCCCTTTCCCCGTAAAGAGCCGATGCTTTGTCTTATACTCGGTTTTCTTAAGTACAACCTGTTTCCCTTCATTTTTTTCGCCTCCAATAATAATCGGTGCGAGAAGATTTGCCGTCATTTCCTTTATTTCTCCGGAAATAGTAAGAATGCAATAAAGATTCACCTGATCAACCTTTGAGATCCCCACGGTTCTCATCTCGCCATCGGGAATCTCCGCCTCGTAGTCGGGGAAGAAATCCCAAGGCCGTATAACAAAAAATGCCGTATCCGGACGCTCTAGGCTTTGAAGGCAATAAAACCTATCATTGTCCGGGAGTTCAAGAAGCACGTACGCTTTGAATTCTTCCAAACCAAGAAGTCCTTCCTTGAACGTTATAATTGCCTCAGGTGCCACTTCGATTTCTCCCAAAATTCTTGTATTGACCTTCACCTCGCTACGCACCTCTTCTCTTATCTCAAATAATCCAATAGCGATGGCTGGAGTATCCTTGCCCCCGTCGCCAATGAAGCCTGATATACATTTTCCATCATGGAAAACTCCATGATTTTCTCGGCCATGTCTATGTCCTCTGTCTCCGATAGCAGCTCTGTCAAATTGATTGTCTCAGCCTCGTTTTTTGATTTCGCGGCCTGGAGCCGGTTGTACTTGGCGCCAATCTCCGCCCGAAGACTCAGTAGATTTTCGAGGTGCTCATCCAGCTTCTCCAACGAATCCGAAGAAAGTTCAGAGTTTTGCCCCGATTCCAATCTGTTCATTATGTTTTTCAATGTATCCCCCAAGGATTCCACGGAGCCGTCCGTAAGCCGGCCTCCGGAAACACTTACATCCATTGTTACGTTCTCAGAGAGCTCGCGGTTAAGCGCCCCATCGTCTCCTCCGTATGCAAGCATATATCCCGAAACCGAAAATGGCGGCTCCGTGGTTTTCTGCCCGGCCAAAACGTACCTGCCATCGTAGTTTGTATTCCCAATCTGTGCGATAGCCTCTATGTTTTGCCCAACCTCGTTTGCTATAGCCTTCATGTCTTCCGGCGCCAAGGTTCCGTTTGCCCCGTAGACGGTCAGCTCACGGATTTTTTGAAGCATATCTCCCATGCCTCCCAATGCGCTGTCTGTCATCTCGGTCCAACCGCTGGAATCTTCTATGTTTCTAAGGTACTGGTCGTTACGGTCGATAGAAGTCTGAATATCCAATGCCCTGGTCGCCAGGAACGGGTCGTCTGAGGGCCTTGTGATTTCCTTCCCCGTGGAAAGCTGATTCTGAAACTTCTGCATGTTTTCCAAATTCCTGTTCAGATTATACAGATAATTAGCCATTATACTGCTGTTTGTGACTCTCATCATGTCCCTCCTATGCGAACAGTCCATTCAAGAGGGTGTCCAACATCTGCGTCAGTGTGGACATTACCCTTGCGTTGGCTTGATAGGCCGTCTGGTATTGTATGAGGTTTGCCACTTCCTCGTCTATGGAAACTCCTGAAATGGATTCCTTGCGCTGGTTAAGCTGAAGCAGCAGGGTTTCCTGGTTCTCTAATCCCCGCTGGGCGCTCTGCGTGTCGATTCCGACTGTAGCAATGATTCCCTTGTAGAAGCTGTCAAAGGTTCCCTCCGCATTCGAGGGCACAGACATATCCACGGCATCGTATCCGGCTAAATCCAAACCGATTGCAGCCATGTCGAACCGACCGTTCCTGAGCTGGGCGATAGCCAGTGCCCGGCTTCCGTCGCCGGCGGGGCCGTCCAAAACTGCTCCCGCCTGCACCAAATTCTCATCCTGCAGAATAGCCGCATTTACAGATATGTTTTCGGCAGTGAATGGTTCGCCTTCTTGTCCCGTGAAGAAATCCACCGTAACACCATCAGGATTATGAATTTTGTTTACCGCTTGCGCTATCCCATTGACGAGCAAATCCAGCTGGTCCTGATAGTTTGAAATATCTGTCATTGCCATGGTGTTTCCCACCAGAGCGCCTTCCTTGAGGTCCGGTTTCGTCAATATCACTGTTCCATCATTCCAATCCTCTCTGGGATCGGTGAAAATAACATCACCCTGCGTATAATCAGCAACGTTCGTTTTTACGGTATGAATATCAGTTGGATCACCCTTTAGTGAAACTGTGAGATGCCATTCTCCATCCGTATCGCCTTCCACAAACACGACTGATTGAACTACGGACATTTCCATCTCGGCAGGCTCTTTTGGATTCACGTCAAGTAGAATCTTGCCTGTCTCCCTGTTTGTTATCTCCATGCTGCCGTTCTTGTCTAGGCTCGTTTCTATGTTTATTATGGAAGAAAGCCTGTCCACGAGGAGATCCCTTCGGTCCATGAGATCGTTTGGCTCCATTCCCTTGATATTAACTCTATATATCTGGTCGTTCATATCGTTTATCTGTCCCAAAAGCACGTTTGCATCATAGACCTTTGACGTCTGTAAGGTCGTCAGGTCTGCTTTAAGGGTTTCCATCTGTCCGTCCAAGTGGTTTACTGTGCCTGTCAGAGTAACTGCTCCCTGCGCAACTATAGTCTTGGCACTGACATTCTCAGGAGTTTTGCTCAATTCCTGCCACGAATTCCAAAATTCGCCCAAGGTTGAATTGAGCCCCGTATCGCTCGGCTCGAGCAATATCATTTCCACCTGCTCAAGGGCAGCCTCTCCGGATTCGAAACGCCCCTCTATGGCGTTCTCAAAACGTATCTGTGCATCGAGGAGTTCGTCTCTAGTCCGGGTTATGGAGACGACTTCCACGCCGGTACCTAACTGTCCGATGCCGGCATAACTAAAAGGCTGGGTCGTCTGCAGATTGACCCTCTGCCTTGAGAACCCTTCCGTATTTGCATTTGAAATGTTGTGACTCGTGGTGTTTACGGCATATTGCTGCACCTGCATGCCGAGCTTTGCCACATTAAATGCTTGAAATATGCCTGACATGACTTCCCCCTAAACCGATCTGTCCATAGATGCTGTCACTCCTTGCTTGTTCGCAACAGTACCCTTTTGTCCATAGGTGATTCCGCTCTTTCTAATAGCTTTTTGAAGTATGTCCATGAGCCGTTGGGCATACTTCACGGATTGCTGAGTGAGCATAATATTTATTTCCTGAAGCGCCTTGACTTCATCCGCAAGATTCTTTATGGCTTCGCCCTTTTCAAAAAGGCTCCGACCCCTTTTTTCGTCCAATTGACGGACCATCTCACCCAAGGAAATATTTCCCCATGCCTCTTTTCTAAAGTTTTCCGTTTGATCCAAATCCTTCTGTATCGACTCTTTGAGGGCAACAAGCTTCATTAGACGCTTCCCGTCTTCATGTATTAGAACATCTTTCTCCTCGCGAAGCAAATCTGCAAGCCGCCTCAAAAGATTTTCCTGTCGCTGCAATAAATGCCTCATGATTTATTTCTCCTTGTACATCTGCTGATTGATTTCAGCAAGTATGCGGTCTGCCAATTCCCTTGAAGACACTTTGTATGTTCCTGCCTGCAATTTTGCTTTTATGGATTCAACCTTATTGGCATTTCCGAAATCCATGGTTTTAATGGCCTTGGCATAATCTTTGATTTTTTGTGAGGCCTCGGACAATTTGATGGTGTCCTTTTCTCCCGATTTTGAGCTTATATTATTCTTTTCTATGCTTTTTTCAAGTTTTTGTACAAACTGTGCATATCCCGTTCTGTTTATCTTCATAACTATCCACCTCTTTATCCGGTCTTGTCCATATCTTCCCTTATTATTATATCGGCATCCCCATGTAGAAGTTTACTGTTTCAAAAAACTTTCTTAAAAATCAAGGATTTCTGAATCGAAAATTTCTGACTTGCTCTCTATTAACCCAATTTGAGTACCCTTTCAGCTGCGCTGAGAATATTTGTGATACGTATACCGAATTTTTCATCCACCACTACTACTTCTCCCTGTGCCAAATGTTTGCCGTTGATGTATATTTCCAGTGGCTCTTCAACCAATTTATTCAATTCCACAATGGTTCCCGGCTCAAGCGCCAAAATATCCTTTATGCTTTTTTTCGTCTTTCCAAGAACCACGCTTAATTCCAGCGGCACATCGAAAATTAGATCTATGTTTCTCGGACCCCTTTGCCTTGATTGCTCCTTTAATTCCGCAAACATCGGTTTTTGGATTCGAACATCTTCATTAGGTCTTTCCATTTCAAAAACTTCAGATTCAAAGAAGGGTTTCGTTTCAAGCTCTTCTCCAAAGGTATTTTCAGGCTTTGAATCCGGTGAGTCGAGGCCTTCCAGCATACCCTTTGAAATCTCTTTGGCGGTTTCAATCATATACAATTGCGTGATTTCGCTATCAATCAGGTCTTCGATTTTCATATTAAAAACAATTTTTACGACTTTCGTGTCGGCCGAAAGATCTTGAAGTTCGATTTTTCCAGTATCATCCCCTACCTGGATGAAGGGCGTATCTATGTCCACAGACCGTCCCAGCATGGTAGATATAGCCGTTGAAGTCGAGCCTATCATTTGATTCATAGCTTCAGACACTGCACTGAACTCTATTTCCGACATTTCCTTGTTCGGATTGCTGCCATCTCCACCCATCATGAGGTTGGCAATGATTGATGCGTCCCTGTTTCTCATCAAAAGAGCGTTTGTTCCGTGAAGCCCCTCATTAAATTTCACCTGCAACAAAACATAGGGTGTCTCGAAGTTGGCGACCAGTTCCTTGAATGTTGTCAACTCCACTTGCGTAGTCGTAATACTGACTTGTTTATTCAATAAAGTTGACAAGGCCGTGGTCACTGTCGACATGGAAAGGTTTCCCACTTCCCCCATTACATCTCTTTCCTGAGGACTGATATCTTCCGTATCGTCTACGTCCATACTCTTGCGGTGCAGAGAATCAATTTCTTCCCGAGATAAAAAGTTGTCGCTCACCTATTACACATCCTTTCTTGTATATTCTACGACCTGAACTGCCAATTTTTTATTGTAGAGACCAGGCTGAACACGCAGATACTCGCAGTCCTCTACGTATAGTTTCATGGGTTCCCCTGCCAGTATGTCCAGTTGCAGCACATCTCCGCAACTAAGCTCCATGAAATCCTCCACAGTGATTTGCGCTTCTCCGAGATTCACCCTCAGATTCACGTTGCTTTTTCCTATGATTTGCTCTATGTCGAATCGGTGCATATCTACAGATGCCATACTATCCATTTCTTGATAAGTATTAGTGTGGAGTTTGTCAAGGGATCCGTCAAAAGCTCTATACGGGATGCACATATTAATCAAACTTTGTTCGCCATTTATATTGATACTAAAAGTTATTAGGCAAACGGCTACTCCAAACGACAATATCTCGTTCAATTGGCCGTTGGTTTCTATCCCGTCCATGACGGGTTCCAAATCTAAAAATTCCTTCCAGGCCATCTTGTTTTCGTTTATCATCATGGCCATAACCTCCTTTATTATGCTGATTTCAATTTCCGTGAATTCCCTCAACTCGATGTTATTACGCAACGTTCCACCGCATAGCAAATCCACCAATTGAAATCCCAACTGCGGTTTAGCCTCCAATATCATGGGACCTCTCAATGGTTCCATTCTAAAAATACACATGAGCGTAGGATTTAAAACAGAACGCATGAATTCACCATAGATGACCTGCTCAACGGATGCCACCTTCATTTCAATATCAGCTCTCATTTGATTGGATAAAATATTGGATAGGATTCTGGCGTAATTTTGGTAAATGGATTTGATGACATTTATATGATTTTTAGAAAACTTGTTGGGTCTTCTAAAATCGTAATTTTTTATCCGCCGTTTTTCCTCCGTCTTTACAATTTTTTCGGATTTCTCAGCGCCACTGCTTATCTCATTGATTAAAGTATCGATTTCTGCTTGAGATAATATTTTTTCCATGAGACCACCTCTTTACGGAGTTTATTTCAATGCCTTGTAAATTGCCTCGACAACACGTTCACCGTTAAAAGGCTTGACAATGAAATCCATGGCACCTGCCTTAATGGCGTCCAAGACCATAACCTGTTGTCCCCTAGCGCTGCACATAATCACTTTTGCTTTTGGATCGAATTTCTTGATTTCCTTCAAGGCTTCGATTCCGTTCATCTCCGGCATAGTTATATCCATCGTCACAATGTCCGGTTTCAGTTTTTTGTACTCCTCTACTGCCTTTATTCCGTTTCCCGCTTCACCTACAACCATGAAACCATTTTTTTCGAGTATGTCCTTAACCATCATTCTAACAAATACTGCATCATCCACTATTAAAACGCTTTTCGCCATTTAAATAAACCTCCCGAAAACAATAATCCTTTTACTGTAATTTCTTCACTTCCATTGTTTTTACCGGGATTCGTAAGGTTTCAAGGATATTGCGAACCGCTTCAATATTATTCCTCTGTGACTTTCGATTCGGACTACACCACCGATTTTCTCAATATCGCGAGCCACCACATCCATGCCGACTTCCCGTCCGTAAAAGCCGGCGATTTCTTTATTGGTAAAAAATCCCTTTTCTATCGCCTCTTCAACAATTCTTCCCCTATTCAATCCCTTTCCGTTTAACACTTATATATTTTTGCTTTTTCGCAACTTTATTCAGTTTATTGTCTTCCTTTATCTTTTGCTTTCTCGATAATTAAAGATGATTCCTTTTTCTCCGATACTTCTTTTTCTGAATTTCTGCTTTCGCCTTGTAATTCCCCAGCAATCGACTTGTAAATATTCACATCGATTTCTTCTATTTCCAAATTTTTCAAAGCCTTTTACTCGAATTAATGCTTCGTTAGAATCGCTTTTAAAATCCGAAGGATAATGAAAAACCTACTTACCGAATTACATTATACCATTTACGATGGAAAAAGTCCTTACATTTTCCAGCTGAGAATCTTCATCAAAACTGATTTTAACATGGTAAAACCTGTCGCCCGCCTCTAAATCCAAGTCCAAAACACCTTCGTCCTGTACATCTTCAAGGTTCCGATTATTATCTGCCTCCGGTTTCCCGTTTAAAATTTCAGAGATATCCTATAAAATGTCCTAAGTCTTTTCATTGTTTATGATAATGGTTTCCAATTGCTCGACCAATTGTTCCATCTTATGGCTATAGATTTCGATCATTCACTCTATGTATAATTCGTTTTGCCATATAAAGACTGCTTATGTTTATTCTATCGGTAATTTTTAAAATTCATTTAGTCGTCTATACCAAAGTTCCTTTTTCACAATCGAGTAGGAATCTCGTGACAGAAAAATATAGTAGTCTTAGCAGTCGCTGTAGGGTTTTAAGGTGATAAATTAGTGGAATCTCGTGATAGTAGTCGCAGTAGCTGCAGTAGCTGCAGTAGTCGCTATTGGATGTCTATATAAAAGACAGATAACGGCTTTTCATGTCTTTACTTTAGGAACTGTTGGCTAGCATACCAAGTCGGTTCATGAAGTCAAGATTTTAATAGTCTATCAGATGGATTTTACAAAAATAATTTCCAATTTCACAAGCAAAAAAAGAAATACCTCCTAGTAAAAATAGGAGGATTGTAATATTAGTGTTTTATGAAAGCCTTGAAAAAACACGCTCGGTTAGTTCCGTGAGGCTATCTTATGAGTAGGAGTAATAAGTAAATCACTCATGAAAAAGTATATCACAATTGGCAATTATAATGTATCATCTTAACTTAGTTAAAAGCTAAATCCACACAATATGAGAAAGAACCCAGATTTTGTTATACTACCAAAAGAACAAAACCAATGATTGTTCTGTCTTTTTCTGCCCGCTGCACGCTTCCCTTGCTATTTTATCTTTATCTTTATCCTTTTCTGCCAACTGCCCACTGCCAACTGCCCACTGCCCACTGCCTTTGCTCTTTTATCTTTTTCTTTATCTTTTTCTTTATCTTTTTCTGCCCACTGCCCGCTGCACGCTTCTTTTGCTGTTTTCCCTGCTATCTCTCTATATTGATTACCCTGGAAAGCTCAAGAATACTTTCCGTAAGCCTCTCGAGTTTCCCTTCAATCCGCACCAGCAGGTATACTGAAACGGCTATCGGGAAACCCAGATTGGCAACATTCGCATAAATCTCTTCCATCCGCAATCACCCTCTTTTTTTAAGTTGACAAAAGGCGGTCACCACTCGACCGCCTTCCGCCTGTTTCTTTTACTGCTTTTATCTTTTTCTGCCTGCTGCCTACTGCCTACTGCCTACTGCCTACTGCCTACTGCCATCCTAGAACAACTCATTGATTTCTGTGCTTACAACCCTGGCGCTCTTTGCGGAAACAAGATCCCCACCGGTGCTGTCAAAGATATTTGCAGTCACTATTGCGCCCATTCCCGTTTGAACCTCAACCGCCGTCAAATCCACTTTTGGATTGTCGACAGAGATTTTCGAGGTTGTTCCTGCGTTGTTGTTGAAAGTCATTTCAAGCCTATCGCTCATTTTTTATGCCCCCCTTCCTATACTTCATCTACCAGTTCTTCTTCATCAATTCTTGCAATTTCCTCAATCGATTTAGATTGAAGATTCATCATTGCATCGGCTGCCGCATAAACATCGGCATCCGCCGATTCTGCCTTGACCTTTGAATAGGTCTTGGTCTTAACGATGTTGTTTCCCTCAACATCGATACCCTCGATGTACTTGATTCTAAGTTTAGAATCTTTTGCCTGCGATACTACTGCCATACAAAGCACCTCCTTTTTTTTCTTCCGACCGGTCTACTATATAAATGAGCCTTGACCGGATTGTTTATACTTCGTATCCCATATCTTCAAGATTTTTTCCCAATTCCTCAAGAGCCCTTCTCTTTCGCTGCACAGCCGTCATGTAGTGTATTCCCCTCTCTCCGGCTATCTGCCTAAGTGTTTTTCCTTTCAAAAAATACTCCCTGATCATATCCTTGTGCACAGGCCTCAACCTATCGAAAGCCCCCTTCATAGTCAGCCTGATCTCCTTGCCTATGCAAAGGTCCCCGATATCTACCAAATCCTCAATTAGGTCTATTTCTTCCCTGTTATCGCCGTCCCCTCTAATGCAAACATTGAGCAGGCAAAGCGGAACTTTTTTCCTCCTTAGCTCACAATAAAGATACCTTAACGACTTCTGCGCAACACCAAGAAATACCGTGCCTCTTTCCGGATCAAAACGGTCAATTTCCTTGAGTAGGCGCAGCCTGCCCTCTTGCATCAGGTCCTCATAATCCATATCGCCATAATAGAATCTACCAATGGATTTCTTTATAAGGGGTTCAAGCCTTCTGACTACAACCCCCCGAAAATCAGACCTGCCCTCCGCCGTGTCAACAACCATATACTGTATACTTTTGTCCATTTCCCCATTCCTTTGGGGAACCGGTTCCCATGATTTGCCTGGCAGTGCCATCATACGGTTTTTCATTTCAAAAGAAAAAAGCCGACCTTGTAAAAAGTTGGCCATAGAATATTGTTTTAATTTAAACCGGATTAAAAATAGCGTTTATAATTTTTAAGTTGGGTAAAAAACTGTCGAGCTACCGAATTCTTCTATATCATTGCTACGCAGTGAAAGCCCCACGGTTTTATAATTAAGGATTCTTTCAAGCCGGATTAGTGTATAATATCGTTAGAATGCTTTAGGCGGTGATATCTATTGGAAACGTCCATAATTAAATTGATAAATTTCATGGCTTTAGAAATACGGGTTTTTTTAGTTGCGGCGCTTCCCATAGTCGAGCTCAGGGGCGCCATTCCTCTCGGAATTGCGGAAGGAATGAATCCTTTTTCAGCGGCATTGATTTCTTTAGCAGGAAGCATGCTCCCTGTACCCTTCATACTTTTATTTATGAAGCCTGTATTCACTAGGATGAGGGGAAGCAATACCGGTGTTAAAATAGTAGACACATTGACGCGCAGAACAAATCGCAGGGCGGAAAACATAAAGAAATACAGTGCATACGGACTGATTCTTTTCGTTGCCATACCGCTCCCTTCTACGGGAGTCTGGACTGGTGCAATGGCCGCATCCCTTTTCAACATCCCCATAAAAAGAGCATTTCTAGCAATTTTAACCGGAGATTGCATAGCAGCTATTCTTGTAACGCTCCTTAGCAAGGCAATAATATAAGCAAGAAAAAAGCGCAAAAAGCTTCTTGACAGGTATTTGCGCAGGGTGTACTATATATGTTGTAAAACTAAATAAAAACTTGATACCTTATCAAGAGTGGTGGAGGGAATAGGCCCTACGAAGCCCGGCAACCGGTAGAAATACGCGGTGCCAAATCCTACAGATTGAATCTGGAAGATGAGGAACAGACGGTATAAATATGCCTCTTCCTTTGGGAAGAGGTTTTTTAATTAAAAGTCGCTCCGGGTATCAAGAAACAACCAAAACAAGGAGGCATCAAAATGACAAAAAAATTCTTAATGACGGCCGAATCGGTGACCGAAGGGCATCCAGACAAGATCTGCGACCAAATTTCGGATGCAATCCTCGACGCAATAATCAAGGAAGATCCCGAGGCTCGCGTGGCTTGCGAAACAGCCGTTACAACAGGCTTGGTGCTTGTAATTGGTGAGATAACTACCAATTGCTATGTAGACATAACAGGAATAGTAAGGGATACAGTGCGAGAAATAGGATACACAAGGGCTAAGTACGGATTCGACTGCGACACCTGTTCGGTGCTTACATCCATAGACAAGCAGTCAAGTGATATAGCGCTTGGAGTTGACAATTCCAAGGAGAAAAAGGAAAGCGAAAACGATGAAGATCGTTACAATAAAACAGGAGCCGGAGACCAGGGACTCATGTATGGATTTGCATGCAACGAAACTCCCGAGCTGATGCCTCTTCCCATTTCTCTTGCGCACAAACTCGTTAAGCGTTTGGCTTTTGTAAGAAAGGACAAGTCTTTCTATCTCTCATACCTTAGACCCGATGGAAAATCCCAGGTTACTGTCGAGTATGTCGACGGAAAACCGGCAAGGGTTGACGCCGTTGTAATTTCTACGCAGCACAGCGAAACAGCTACACATGAACAAATCGAAAAAGACATGATCGAGCATGTTATAAAGGCTGTAATTCCCAAGAATCTGCTTGATGAGAATACAAAATACTATGTTAATCCAACAGGCAAGTTCGTCACCGGAGGACCACAGGGAGACGCGGGCCTTACAGGAAGAAAAATAATTGTCGACACCTACGGAGGATATTCAAGACACGGCGGCGGAGCCTTCTCCGGTAAAGATCCCACAAAGGTCGACCGTTCTGCATCCTACGCCGCAAGATATGTAGCAAAGAATGTTGTCGCAGCAGGACTTGCAGACAAGTGCGAGGTGCAACTGGCATACGCCATAGGTGTTGCCCGACCCGTGTCCGTAATGGTTGAAACCTTCGGAACTGCAGTGATTGACGAAGATAAAATCTCTGAGCTTGTTCAAAAGCATTTTGATCTTAGGCCTGCAGCCATTATAGAGAAACTTGACCTCAGAAAACCCATATACAAAAAACTTGCGGCATATGGACACATGGGAAGAGAAGACCTAGACGTTGCCTGGGAAAAAACAGACAAAGCCGAGATACTCCGAAAAGAAGCCGGATTAGATAAATAAGAAACATATTTAAAATCAACAAAAAGAGAAAGCGTAAAGTGAAAACCTTGCGCTTTCTTTTTTTGTGCAGCCGAAAATACGATTCTTAAACTGCGCCCCCTTCTCGATTTCATTTTTTTCTCACTTTCCCCTTGCACTTTCCTATCCCCAAGAGCAGGTTAGAGCTTCGGATTGAACGGCATCTTGAAAACCGATACAATCCGAAACACGGCTAGCTTCATATAACAAGCTTGGCGAATGAACCTGATTAAAAGCATCGAACGATCCATAGCTTCGCGTGCCCTGTAAGTATTCGTAGATTTTTGTCTTACTCCTTTCCCTTGCACTTTCCTATCCCCAAAAGCAGGTTGGGGCTTCGGATTGAACGGCATCGCGCGATGGATAGTTTCTCACCACTTTGGATAAGATAAAATCGTCAGAAATCCGCTTTGGCCTTGGCCCGATGCGAAGCGAGTTTGCGGATTTTAGGTTTTATCGAAAGACAAAGGGGATTGAAAAACATCAGCAGGGCGCAGCCGGAAATGCAAGCCCTAACCTGCGACCCCTTTTGATAGACAAAACCCATCGAATACCCACAGGGCACGCGAAGCATGAGCAGTTCGCAGCTGCATAATTAGTTCACGAGCCAGAGGATGTAAGAACGTACCTTGCCGAAAATTCGATTCTTAAACTGCGACCCCTTTGGATTTCCTTTTTCCCTTGTACTTTCTTATCCCCAAAAGCAGGTTGGGGCTTCGGATTGAACGGCATCGCGCGATGGATAGTTTCTCACCACTTTGGATAAGTGAAAATCGTTAGAAATTCGCTTTGGCCTTGGCCCGACACGGAGTGAGTTTGCGAATTTTAGATTTTCGCGAAAGACAAAGGGGGCTGAGAAACATCAGCAGGGCGCAGCCGGAAATGCAAACCCCAACCTGCGACCCCTTTGTAACCCTTTCTTAATCAAGTCCCCCTCCCAACAGATGTATAATGAAGGCATCAGAACAATCAAAGGAGAAAAATATGCGAAAAGTGCTAGGCTGTATGCGAAAAGCCGCCCAGGAATATGAAATGATACAACCGGGAGATGTAATCGGTGTTGGAATATCCGGAGGAAAGGATTCACTTACCCTTCTCTATGGGCTCCACCTGCTAAGAAACTTTTACCCGGTTCCATTCACAATAAAAGCCTTCTCTATTGACATGGGATATGAAGAATTCGATTTCGGCCCAATAAAAAAATTCTGCTTAGATCTTGGAATAGAATACATCATTGAAAAAACAAACATATATAAAATCGTATTTGATGTGCGAAAGGAAAAGAATCCATGCTCGCTGTGCGCAAACCTCAGGAGAGGGGCCCTTTACAACCTGCTAAAGAAGCACGGCGTAAGCAAGGCTGCCCTAGGACATCACAGAGACGACGCTATAGAAACTTTGCTTCTAAGTATGTTGTATGAAGGCAGAATACACTCATTCATGCCGGTAACCCATCTTGACCGCCAGGGAATAACCGTAATAAGGCCACTGGTTTATGCCGAGGAAAAGGACATAATTAGCGCAACAAGGCGCAACAACTTTCCCGTAATAAAAAGCAAATGCCCCGCCGAGGGCGCAACGAAAAGGGATTACATGAAGGAACTCCTGCGTGAGATAGACAAAGAAAACCCCAGAGGACGGGAAAATCTCCTCAAGGCTCTTACAAACCCCAAACAACTAAGCATTTGGAACCCAAAACAAAAGTAAAATTGAAAAGAGGATAATGAAATGAAAATGAAAATGAAAAAGATAAAGATATTTTGCATAGGTTTGGCTTGCCTTCTTGCTTCCGGCACATTTGCCTTCGCCGATTACGACATACTGCACGAAACTGAATTTACCGAACAGATAGGAAACGGTATCACATATACGGAAAACATGATTTTTACAGAAAACGGTTGGCTTCCAATACATATCACAGAGGGAGACCTGTCAGAAAATGGGGTGAGCCTTAGCCTTCTCTCTGAAGAAAAGGCAAACGCAAGAGCCGCGCTTTCAGTCCTTGCTCTTGCGCAGCCAGGTGCCGTGGCAGTCGTAAACGGGGACTTCTTCGACACCGGCCTTTCAGTATCAATGGGCCCCGTAATAAAAGACGGCATTCTTTTATCCAGCTCAATAAAAGACCCCGGCTTCAACACCGCATGGACAGATGCTGACGGCATGCTTCAAATCGGAGGAGCCTTTGAAGAAACATATACGCTTAATAACCTCTCAAGCCGAAGCAAACTCTCCGTGGAATTAATCAACAAGCCATATCTTAAAAACGACAGAATCATAGTATACGATAAGGCATGGGAAGGCCTTCCTCCCCAAAAGCCCGACGCAATATACATGGGAGTCGCAAATGGACAGGTAACCGGCTTTGAAACAGAAGCATCCTCACTCGACATTGATTCTCTAGATTTTATTGTTGCAGCTATCGGTACAAAAGTATCAGCTTTGACAGAATCCTTCAAGCAAAACCAACTGGTTAATCTGGAAATGGAATTGATTCCTTCAATAGAAAACATCACAGACGCATTCGGAGGAGGGAGCCTCCTTCTTAAAAACGGAGCAATTCCAAGCAGCTTCTCCATGCCTATTCCGGGACGCAACCCCAGAACGGCACTTGGCGTAGACAAAAGTGGAAGCAGGTTTTGGCTCCTTACGGTAGACGGCAGAAGCTCATCGGCAGCAGGAATGACAGAGGCAGAGCTTGCCTCCTACATGAAAAACCTTGGCGCATGGAACGCAATCAACCTTGACGGTGGCGGCTCGACAGAAATGCTCGCTCGCCGCCTTGGCGAAACGAATCTTTCAATAGCCAACACACCTTCCGGCTCGGCCGAAAGGTGTGTTGCAAACGCAATAGCGGCAACAAGCCTCAAGACAAACCTTGCAGCCTCGGATTTTCGCATAGATGTATCGGACGAAAGGGTTGTTGACGGCACATCGCGTTTACTAGAAACCCTATTTTTCGACAAGAACAGAAACCCCGCTATTGGCAACCCCAATGAAGTGGAATGGTCTGTAGCCGGAAATGGGCTAGTTAAAAGCGGACGCTTCTATCCGGAAGGATCAGGACGCTCGACAATCACGGGCACCTACAAAGGCAATTCTCGTAGCATAACCCTTCTATGCGTAGAAAATCCCGTAGGAATCCGTCTCTATCCGAGAAACATTTCACTCGACCTTAATGGGACTGCGGAAATAAAAGCAATTGTCCATACCTCCGAAGGATATGAAGTTTCTGTCGACTTCGAAGACATTTCAGCCACCGTTCCGGATCGTATCGGTAGCCTTTCCGGCAACACCTTTTCCGCCTCAAACCGTGCATCAAGCGGTAAAGTTTCGGTTTCTCTCGGCACCTTCACCGATGAAATTCCGGTTTCAATAGGATACACTTCATTCGTTTTCAACGACTTTGAAAACCCAGGAGACACATTCTCCGGGTATCCAGAGGCCGTAACGGGGTCCTACGGAATAGATGGCGGCATAAGCAAAATTGGCGACTCATCGGGAGTCATGACATATGACTTCAGCGGCAGTGATGCCACCAGGGCCGCCTATCTAAATCTAAATAAAAAAATATACTCCACGCCGTCCCAGATAGGGCTTTGGATAAAGGGCGATAATGGCGGAGGACACTGGCTCAGGGCCAAAATTACAGACAACGAAGGAAAATCATCTACTTTAGACCTTGCTCGCTATGTGGACTGGGATGGCTGGCGTTTCGTTAAGGCGTCCATCCCATCAGGTGTATCATTCCCCATACGGCTTGAACAAATTTACCTAGTAGAGACAGATCCCGAAAACAAAGCCTCGGGTCAAATTTGGTTCGACGAGCTGACAGCCTTCTACAAAACACCATCAAGCGGCCAGGTAAATGTTCAAGAACTCGCGATTCCCAAAGACGAAAACCTTCTTGACAATGCGCCCGAGAATCCGCTCCTCACCATCTCAGTCTTTGGAAACACAAGGCCTGTTTCCACAATGCTTGACAGACTAATCCATATAAGACTTGCAGCTTTGGCCGAAAAATCCAACTTTGCTTTGGCTCCTAGTCCTATTAGCGAAGATCTTAACAAAAGACTGAAGGCCCCCCTAATAGGGAACTCCGCCGGCTATAGCGCCACGGGCGGCACAAACCTTCTTGTTCTAAATCTCGACAACTCTTCAAAAACAGGACTTCGAACCTCAAGTGCATCCCAGATACCATGGCTCAGAGACCAGCTCGAAAAGGCCGGAGAAAAAAACATACTTCTGTCTATGTCCGAGCCGTGGAACTTCTCCGACCCACTAGAAGAAGATCTTGTACTTGAGTGGCTCGAGGATTACAGAGCGCGCACCGGAGGAAAAACCTATGCAATTGTCCCCTCAAGAGATGGAAACTTAATCAGCAAAATGAAAAGTGGGCTCAAGATTATAGCAGCCCCTTCAACACCCAAAATTGCCGGAATAGACATATTCACCGACCTAAACCTTATGACCATATACATCACCAATGACGGGCTGAAATACACATCGGATCCCATCTATAAAAGACCATAAACAAACCCCCTCTTCCGAAGAAGAGGGGGTTTTCAGTTTGCAGATGGCAGTTGGCAGTTTGCAGTAAATACAAAAGCTAAAAACTCAAACCAAACACTTGAACCCTTATTTATGAACACTTTGAATTTCTTTAATCTTTTTCTTTAATCTTTTTCTTTTATCGTTTATCGTTTATCTTTTATCTTTTATCTTTTTCTTTCCACTTTCCACTTTCTACTTTCCACTGTTTTTTCTTTCCACTTTCCAACTTTCTACTGTTTTTAAAAACTCCCTAAGCCTTTCCTTCAACACTTCCGTATCCCCAAATTCAATGCCCCCAGCCAACCGCTCCATGGGACACTTGCCTGTTTTTTCCCTGTTCTGTATGAAAGGCACCATTGTTTTGAAATGATACTCCATCTTTGCATCAGACAAAACCTTTTCTGCTTCCTCGCTTATTACAAGAGCATAAAGCCTGGCAATCCCTGCGTCGACCGCAAGCATTGCAGCTGCCTTTCCTATTACCTTGTCGGCAAGACTGCTTCCATCAGACAATGACCTTTCACCTGTTGCAATGTCATACATCGGTCCTATTCCTCGTCTGTCATCCCTCTTCAAAACTTCTCCGTTTCTTACAAGCACAAGAGCCCTGCCCTCGCTATAAAGCATATCCACAGCCATTTTCAAATCCTTATGCATCTTTTTTCCCCCTCCTATACCAGCATCACTATCACCGGAATGGTGAAAATAGATACAAACGTTGACACAAAAACAAGCCTCGATGCTAGATGGTAATCATTTTTATACTTCGATGCCATGAGAGCCGTGTTGGCCGCAGTAGGCATACCTGAAATGACAGCCGGAATCCCTACCATGTATCCCGTAAAACCCAGGGCCTTTAGGGAATACAATATCACAAGAGGAACAAGTGTCTGGCGGAGCACAGAATACGCAAGCGCCTTCTTGTCTGTAAGAATATCCTTAATTTCCACATCCGCCAGTACCGACCCAATAAAAATCATCGACAGCGGCATGGTAGCGCTCCCGAGCGTTCCCAATGTGTCATATATTATTTGCGGCAAGCGGATTGAAAACAAGAACAAAATGAATCCGGCAAAAACAGCTATTATAGCCGGATTTAGAAACCTCTTGATTTCAAAGCTTGCAACCTGCCCCTTAAATTCCTCATGATCCTTGGTAAGTATCCAAAGACCTACTGTCCATATGAAAAGATTGAACGGCAAATTAAAAATAGCCGTATAGAAAACCCCTATCTTTCCATAAACGGAATTGACTACAGGGTATCCCATGTAGGCCACATTCACAAAAATAAACGCATATTGATAAATGGCCGTTTGGCTTTTTTCGCCTCCCACTATCTTCGGAATCAAAAATGATATAGCCATTATAACCGAATAAATTACTATGGAAATGACAAAAATCTTTCCGCTTTTAGCCAGAATCTCCGGTGAAAAATCAAAATCCATCGATGTCAATATCAAAGACGGAAGCATCACGTAAAGCACAAGATTTATCAAACCTTCGTTCATTTCATTTTTGATTATTTCAAACCTCTTTGCCACGAATCCTGTTATTATCATAAAAAAAAGAATCAACACCTGCGTTACAACTACCAAACCGCTTCCCCCTATCCTATACCCTTTTAATCAAAAAAATCATATATATCGTCCTCTCCGCTGTTTACGAATTCATAAAACACCGGCTCCTCCATTAACATATCCTCGTTCTCAACAAGCATTTCGCCGTACGCCTTGCCGGAAAGCATCTCCTTGGCCTCTCCCATCTTTTCTTTCTCGAATGAAGCAACAATAAGCTGCTCTCCGCGTGTTATGAAATATACGCTGTGTATGTCTCCGTTCAAATAATACAAATCCTCTTTCACATGGTCGTTGTCCTTGTTGAAATATGTGAAAAGAACCCCGGATTCATGTATGCTGTTCATCATAGATGGATTCTCTATCTTAAAAACCATCAAGAACTCTTCAAAGGAGTCAATCTCATAAATAGCCAAATACTCCGGCTTTTTAAGCAGAAACGCCGCCTCTATGTTTGATACACGCATATCCTCAAGCTTTTTCGCCATGCGTATCTTGTAGCCATCTTCAGAATGTACAACCTTTAATTCGGAATGCACAAGCATATAACCGAATTTGGCCTCAACAAGCGATTCCGTCTGGCAAACTCTGCCCCTTTTGGTCTTTCTTTTGCATGAAACTTCATTCCTGAGAAGAATACCATCTGGAACATCGGAACTGATATTGTCTTCCACCATGTCGTCCATAAGAAAGCCGGCAGCCACATAATCCCCGCCGAAAATCCTCATCAAAAAATAATGTATGCAGTGGGCTTCGTTTTCGATATGCTCGCATATCCTGCCCATAAGACCTTCCACATCGCAAATAGTATCCGAATCTGCTAAAAGCTTTTCAAACTCCCCGAACCCTTCAGGAAGGGGTTCTTCGTTCTTTAAATTTAAATCATAGAACCATCTTAACAGATAGATGAGTTCATTGTAATATATAGTTTTAAAAGATCCTCCAAGTCCGCCCATCATATGCATTGCTATATAGTCAATTTCATATATGTTGGGATTTATTAGACTCTCGTATCCGTCAATTCCGTAAGCCTCGCTATCTAAGTGGAAAAATTGATAAAAGAAATCGCCGCTTTCAAGCTTCCAGCAAACCTTTACCCCAACGACACCCATAAGCCTGGTGTTTGTCGCCTCGGCCCAAAGAAAACTCCCGGGCCCAATGCCTGACAAATTTCCCTTGTCTCGGCCGCCCTTTAGAATTTTCAGTTCTGTTGATTTATTTTCTTTCATTTCTACCACCTGCCTTAGATTCCATCCTTTGACAAAGTCTGATTCTTAAACCGTTCCGGATTTTCACCCGTCTTCATCATATACTTCCGCGTGAGAACCTTGCCCAATTCAACTCCAGGCTGATTAAAAGCATTGATGTTTAGAAGCTCCCCACAATAAGCCGTTTTGAGCTCCTGCATATATATAAACTGGCCCACAGTCTCCTCATTGATCTCAGGAAAAACGATGGTAAGAATTGGCCTTCCAAATTCAGAAAGAGCATCCTCTGTGGCCAATTGTTCCGCATTCATTAATTCTGACAAGCCCCTATTCGCAAGCACCTCAAGATTCTTGTAGCCTGAAAAACGTCCCGGAATAGCCATATCCCTGCGAAACCTTTCAACCCTTAAAAAAGTTATAATCTTATCGTCCGGACCCTCGGCATAAAGCTGAACCTGCGAATGCTGATCTATCGTGCCAAGCGCCTTGACAGGAGTCTGCCCGGTATGGACAACCTTTTCATCATTGTCGCTCTTCTTTCCAAGACTTTCAGCCCAAAGCTGGGAATGCCAGTCCGACAAATATCTTAGCCTGTCGGCATAGGGCATCAAAACGGAAATATTCCTTCCGGCTTTCATCATCATGAAATGCACAGCGGCATCCATCAGTGCAGGATTGTCCTCCGGGTAAAAATTGTTGCAGCGATTCGCCATATCTTCGGCCCCCATGAGCAGCCCGTCAATATCTATGCCGCAGGTGCAAGCCGAAAGCAGTCCCACCGGAGAAAGAACCGAGAATCTCCCCCCTACATTTCCAGGTATATAAAAAGTGTCTAGACCTTTTTCCCGGGCAATATCCAAAAGAATGCTATCCTTTGCATCGGTGGTTGCTATGATACGCTCGGCAACAGCCTTTTCCGGAAGATTTTTATATAGCCAGTCGTAGACTATCATAAAATTTGACATGGTTTCTGAAGTACTGCCCGATTTAGTTATAACATTAAAAACCGTTTTTTCGGGCTCCAGAATATCAAGCAGGTCACCAACACTTTCAGGGTCAGGATTATCCAACACATAAAATTTGGGACCATTCCGAATGGATTTCGGTTTGTCATTGTAATACTTTCCGTTCAAGGCCTCATGCAGAGCCAAACTGCCAAGACTCGACCCTCCAATGCCTATGACAACAAAATTATCAAACCTTTGCCTTATCCATTCTGACTTTTTCTTAATCCTTTCAATATCCTTTTGATGACTCACCAAATCCATGAATCCAAGATAACCTTGATTTCTTTTCCTTAAAATTCTGCTGAAGGCATGCTCCAACTCATGAATAATTCCCGATAAATCCGTCTTTGCCCGATCATAATCAAGCCTGATATCCATAGGACTCCCCTTTCCATATTCCTTTTTACCCTTCACACTGCAAACTTCTTTACTGTTTTTTCTTCCCAAAGCACGTTAACTTCGGATTACGCGACATCACACGATGCGTTGTCTTTTGCTTTTGCCTTTGTCTTTTACTGCCAGCTGCCCACTGCCCACTGCCCACTTATTTTACTTCTCTTCCTTTTGATGCACAATATGATAAAATAAGGGGCTTTCAGAATAAAAAGCCTTTTCTATCGTCAGGCATTTTCTAAAGCATGGCCTACTAAAGAATTTATTTATTTCGTTTATTCCATCCTCGCTATATGTTACAGCAACCAGTTTGCCTTCATCCATGAGAAAATATAAACCGAAAATATCATCATTCATGAAATAAGTCTGCTCCTTATAATGATTATTGTCGCGCTTAAACTGCGTGTAAAGCATTCCCTTTTCATGTTGCTCCCTTTCGACACAAGGCTTTTCAACCAAAAGAGCTTGTCCAAAACACTCCTTGTCCGCAACCTGATAAACCATCAAATATTCAGTCCTCTTTATAATCATTGAGGCCTCTGCAGCCGTCAAATGTTTCTTTTCGAGAAACTGCGCACCAATAAGCTTTATGCCCTCTTCGGTATCCATAAGGCTTAATCTCGCCATTACGATAAAATAATCGGTTCCCTTTCTTGCCAATGCAGTGCAATTGACGTACCTTGTCCCCGGAAAACATTCTCTTGGAATAACATCGTTTTTAAGGAGAATGGATTTCCCGGGCAATGTAGCAAGCTCAAGCCTGCTTCCCACAACCAAAAGCTGCTTTTCAGCCTCGATGTCATTTGCAAGAGCCCTACTCATATAATAATTCGCGGCTTCAAAATCAGTTTCCATTTGTTTCGAAAGCCTCTTATCCAGAATCCTCCTTGCATCATCCGGCACAACTTTTTCGCGATTAAGCAAATGAGCATATTCAGCAGTTTTTCCCGGAAGAGGCAGATGAAATTTTAGATTTACAGCATACATTAGATTCAGCAAATCTATAGCATCCCTCTCGGAAAGACTTTCGAAATTCTCTCCGTAAACACCTATTGCCTCCTTCATCATGTCCTGCCTTTGCTCTTCGGTTCCATTAAGAAGACTCTTGTAGCCCTTTATACCCTCGCTCTCAAAATCCATGCAAAAGAATTGCATGAGCTGTCCACTCGGCACCTTCCAAAGAACATAACACCCGGCAACCCCAGTTAATCGTGTTGCAGTGCATCCGCTTTCCAAAAATTCATCTTCATCGTTTCTTCCCACAACATGCAAGAACCCCTTTTCCATGCAAACCTCCCCATAAAACATTTTTTCTCTTTATGGATTTACTCTTTTTAGTTTTTTATCTTTAGTCTTTTTCGTTCTACTTTCTACTTTCTACTTTCTACTTTCTACTTTCTACTTTCTACTTTCTACTTTCTACTTCCCACTATTTTACCTCTTCAATCAATTTGCTGACTTCACCTATCATATCCTCCATCTTTTTAGAAGCCTTCGCCTCATCCCTATCCATGACCGAGAAATATATCTTAATCTTCGGTTCGGTTCCGCTGGGCCTTATGGCAAACCAGCAACTATCTCCAAATTTAAATTTCAAAACATTGGATTTATGGAACCTCAAAATTTCCGATTCCTTTCTGTCCACATAGGTTTTAGTCGATGAATTGAAATCAACTATTTCAGTTACAGCAGCTCCGCCGATTATCCTTGGCGAATTATTCCTGAAGCTTTTCATTATTCTCCCTATGCGTTCCTTGCCGTCGCGTCCCTCAAGCCAAAGCGAAATCAGGTGGTCCTTGTAGAAGCCGTGCCTTTCCCACAATGCCCTAAGTGCATCATGCAGAGTCATGCCATTGGCCTTGAAAAAGGCTGCCATCTCAGACGCTATCATTGCAGAAATAACTGCATCCTTGTCCTTGGTAAAGTCTCCTGCAAGGTACCCTATGCTTTCCTCGTATCCGAAAACAAAGCGCTTTCCGCCCTCTCTCTCAAGCTCCATTGCCTTGTCGCAAATCCACTTGAAGCCTGTCAGAGTCTCGTAACTGTCCACGCCGTAATGCCTTGCAACAGCTGCTCCCATGTCCGATGTCACAACCGTCTTGACGATAAAATCACCTTTCATTAGCTTTTTATGCGAAAGAATATAATCTATAAGAAGCGGTCCCACCTGGTTTCCCAAAAGCGATTCAAGCCTTCCTTGGCTGTTTCTTGCCGCAAGTCCAACCCTGTCCGAATCCGGATCGGTAGCTATTACCAGGTCCGCTCCGTTTTTCTCTGCCAGATCAAGCGCCATTTTAAGCGCCTCCGGCTCCTCAGGATTCGGCTTTTTCACCGTCGGAAAGGTTCCATCGGGCTTTTCCTGTTCAGGCACCACAGTCACATGCTGGAATCCATCCCGTGAAAGCACCTCTGTAACAGGCTCTAAGCCAACCCCGTGAAGCGGCGTATATACTATTTTTAAACCCTTTACAGCCTCGCGGTTCTCAGCATTCACAGTCGACAAACTTAAAACCGATTCGTAATATTCCTCGTCCATTTCGCTGCCTATAAGCTTTATCATTCCCTTTTTTAGAGCCTCTTCGCGATTCATTCTCAAAATCCCCTTGAAGCCCTCAATCCTTTTAACCTCAGCAATAAGAGGCTCACTTATCTTGGGGACTATCTGTCCCCCGTTTTCCCCGTAAACCTTGTACCCGTTATACTCCGGCGGGTTATGACTGGCGGTGAGGACAATACCCCCCGCACAACCCAACCTCTTCACTGTAAATGAAAGCTGGGGAGTGGATCTTATTCCCTCGTAAAGATAAACCCTTATGCCGTTTCCGGCAAGAACCTCTGACGCCTCCCATGCAAATTCATCTGACTTTATACGGCTGTCATAGGCAATTGCAACACCCTTCTCCGCCGCTCCGTCCACATTTTTATCGAGATACGAAGCCAGTCCCTGGGTAACCTTTCTTATATTGTATTTGTTTATTCTGTTCCGGCCGGCCCCGCGAATGCCTCGCATTCCTCCGGTCCCGAATTCCAGGTCCTTATAGAACCTGTCCTCTATCTCTTCAGCGTCGCCTGCAATACCTTTCAACTCCAATTTTGTATCTTCATCTATTTCTTTTGCAGCAAGCCATTCCTCGTAAAATTTATTGTTTTCCATTTCTCTTCCTCCCTTTTTCAATATCTCTCGCAACTTTTCGATTTGCTTTATCTGAAATAAATAAGTCCGTTTTTTTTTCTTCCCTATTCATGAGAATACCCATAAATTCAGCAAGTATTTCGTCCTTGACGTTTCGTGAAAGCATCAAAAGCTCGTTTTGCTTGACAAAATCCGGCAGCTTGTTGAAAACGCCACTGTTCGTTGGCTTATATTTCTTCTTTGCCTCATTAAAAAGCTCCTCCATGCTATAAACAGCAAAACGATTTACATTGTACGCCTTCGCCTGCTGCTCCAGAAATCTCAACAATAGGTCTCCATATGTAGCCGTATCCTTAAGGTCGAGCACCGCAGCCATCCTAGGCAGTATATGCTCAAACAGCATGCGCCTCCAAGGCATTCCCGAAATTCCGAAAACTCTTCCCATTTCAAGAACGGTTTTCTCATCCAGGCCCTTGAAAAAATCCAGAAAAAAATCTTCTCCCGCGTCTGTTTCAATGCAATACTTTTCGCCTCTGTATCCCCTATATAACCTAAGCGTATCATAATAGCCCATTTCGATGTTCCTTAGCGCCTTGTCGTTGGTAAAATCCAGTGTGCGGCCCAGTGGTTCCGATGGAGTTATGTAGGTTATGTTTAGGTTCTCGTGGTCCACCTTCTTAACCCTGCCCATGCCAAAGGACCTTATTACTATTATATCCTTATAGCCCTTTCTCGCTAGGAGATTCACAGGCATGTTGTCATGAAAGCCCCCGTCAATAAAAATCTTATTGTCTATCTTTTCTAACTTAAAAACAGGCACAGACGCAGAAGCCATTATATAATCATGCATCTTGCCCAAGGGAACATCCTCCTTGTATAACTCAAGAGGCTTCATGTCCGTGAGAGAAAAAGTAACAAACCCGAAATCCATTTTCGAATCCCTAAGCATTTTCTCATCTATATTGTCCCTGATTATGCCCTTCACAAGGGTTGTGTCAAGACCATTGTTCTGCATTATTTCCTTGATAGCTTTTGCCGCATAAGAAAGGCTCTTTTCATCAAGCTCAAAGCCTATTATGCGTTTAATATAACCCTCGTCAACATCAAAAAGCGTTGACGGTCTTATCCCGTGCCAAACATCGTAGCACCTCTCGAAAGAACCCTGAGCTATCATCGCACCGTTGATTGCTCCAATGGATGTTCCCGCAATCCCGTCGATCTCTATTCCAAGCTCCATAAGAGCCTTGTATGCTCCAACCTGATAAGCTCCCTTGGCGCCTCCGCCTTCAAGAACCAAACCCAGCTTCCCCATAAATTATCCTCCTATTGTCACTCCCTCAAAAAGACAAATGAAACATGCCTCAATGCTGAGATTTCTTTCTATTCAGATTATACCATTAGAACCCTTTGCATAACCACAAATTTAGAAGCCGCGTCACTTCTAGCAGGGTTTGCCTATCAATTGACAAAGACACCCAGCGGGTGTCTTTTAATATAAAAATATTTGAAATTCGGCAAAATCTTTTCACTTATGCTATCTGCATTATTTGAGAATTTGTCTCTTTACCTTGTATGTTATATACGGAAAATATTTCAAGATAAACTCGCTGTACATAGGCATCATCGAATCGGGAAGGGATGTAAAAATATCCTCCCAATAAACAATCTTAAGCTTTTCCAGATAAGTTGGCTTTAGAATATCCTCAATTATGTGTATGTAGCTCTTAAGCATCTCGTTCTCATAAGGAAGCATGAATACAACAGAATCTTCCCCTTTAATTTTAAGAAGCGATTCCATTATTTCATAATGCTTGAAGAATATCTTTTTCTCCTTATAAACATCCCTTATGGCATCCGACTTTTCAAGCGCCGGCTTATAAATATCCTCATACGCCTTTCTGTTTTCCTCAGTATCCTCAAGACTACCATAAGCCTTTCCTGTGTATTTGATATTGAAAAACATATGACCAATCTCCGTTTCTATGTCAAGCTCAAAGTGATCTTCGCGATTAATGCAATCCTTGTAATTGATTTTTCTGTTACCCATGCCGATTATTTGGATGAAATCCTCAAGATATCCTCCCTCTATCAATGGATAAAAAAAGTTTATGCAAATGGCCTGGGCAGAATCGAGATGGCAAAAGCCCTCGTCATTCTCTTTCAGCGCATAGGACGAGTTCCAAAAACGTTCCCTGTATTTCTGGATTATGTTCTTTTCCTTGTCCCCCTCGGGCAAAATGAAGCAATAATTGTACACGCGCCCGTCATACCGGTAAACACCTTTTTCCTTGACTCTCAAAAAGTCCATCTTGTAGTGGCACATATGCTCCTGAATGTAACTTTCGAACCGCTTCATGATATCCCCACCTTTAGGTTTCTACTTTCATTATATACCATAAGACGCATCGAAATGTTAATTTTTTATCACAATTTGCAATATTTATATTCACACACACAATCAACCCCCGAAATCAATCGAAAGATGCCTCCTCGATATTATTTATCTTATTCTTTTTCTGTAAATCTATCTGCCATTGCCTGCTCTTATCGTTCCGTTCCTCGGACCATATCCGCTTCCGTATCCGAATCCTCTCATCTTTATTTGTTAAAAACTGATTTGCGACATCATTACGGCCTTTTCGAGTTTTTCGTCCTGTTCCATTTCAGCGCCGTTTTTTATCTGCCTCTCTACTTGAATGTATTCACTAGTACCGAATACGCTTTTTCTTATCTTAATCATGTAAATAAGATTAAAGCAGTTGAGGATTGAATTTTGTTTCAAATCCGTAAGGCATATAAGCTGTGTATTGTATTTCTCTGCTATCTTGAACAGCGGCTTGAGCAAATGCTCGGATGATATTGGCCCAAAGGGATTATCCATAACAAGTACCTTTGTATCCCTGTTCCTTCTATAGTCATCCTCAAGCTTAAGGCTCGTCCTCGTATAGGACATCAACGCCACAAGCACGGCAAAAAACGAAACGAATCTTTCCCCACCGGAATTCTCCTTTATCACCTGTTCCCATGTTTTGTATCTGTTGTTTCTAGAATTCACATCTATCTTGTATGCGCGAACAGTCATCTTGCCCATATCGGAAAGTACATTTAAAAGTTCCTTCGTCGACATATATCTGTGAATTTTCTTGCGAACATCTTCAATTTTTTTGTTCTCTTTCATGTCCTCTTTTATTATCCCAATGCAATTCTCTATATACATTTTCATCTTGTCGATATTTTCCTTCTCCACGGCTTCAAGCGGCTCCATATCAATCTTCAGCATAGGAACCGGGCGCGACTTCCCTTCAAGCTTTATGGAAGAATTCTCGCCAATCTTTTGAATTTCGTCGTATACCTGCTTCCCATGCATATAACTATGTTGTATCATGTCCCTTTTGGTCTTCTCGAAACTCGAAAGCATTTGTTCACAGACCTTTATCAACTTGTCCAATATTTCTTTGCTATCTGTCATCCTTTCCCACAGATAATAGTAGTCATCCTTATTGCTCCTTGCCTTTTGAACTAACGATCCCAGTCCGTCAAAGATTTTTTTAAGGTTTACATTCTTATCGACAAATTCGTTTTTCATGTCTCCATAGTTTATTTCTGCATTCCTCTCAAGCTTTTCATTCTCTGCCTTTACGTCCCGAAGATCCATTTCAAGCTTCCCAAAATCCTCCCTGAAACTTATTACTATTTCATATCCGGCGTCTTTGCTATATGAACCAATGTTTATCTTCGCTTTTATATCACTTATTATGTCCCTGCACTCACTGCATATCTTCTCAAGCTCAATAATCCTTTTTTCGGCGCTTCTCATTCCGGCTACTTCCGTCTCCCTACGGCCCTCAAAATTCATCTTTATCGATGATCTTTCCAAAATGACATCTGTCAGTTTCAATATTTCCTTTTGCGCAGTTTCAAGCATCCCCTCGGCATGTTTGAGGCTTCCATACGCTTTGTTCAAAGCCTCATCAGCTTCCCCGCAACTAGCCTCCAAAGCGCGCCCCATAACCTTAAGCTCCTTCAACCTTTTCAAGTCAAAGGCAACATCCCTGTATTCCGATTCCTTTAACTCGCACACTTCAAGCATGGTCTCTTTTTCTTTTAACTCTCCGAACTTTTCCTCCAGCTCCTTCTCAAGCTCCTCAAGGCGTAACGATATCTTGCTATGCAGGACCCTCAGCCTTCCCTCCATGGATTCCAGATCATCATCCAAAAGCTCTCCGTCCACGGCCTCCGCATAGCACGCATACCCCTTCTCCTTATCTTTTATCTCCATGCCCAGCCTCATTATAATATCACCTATGGATTCCTTCTCTTTACCTAGGCAATCCTTTTCTTTTTCTTTTCTTTCCCTTTCCTTTTTATTCCCACGCAAGCCATTTTCGCACTCTGCTACAAGCTGCCTGCTTGCCTGATACCCTTTTTCTTTTTCTATAAATTCCCCAAGCCCCCGCTTCCTCGCTTCGCACTCTTTTGCTAGCGAACCGATTTCGACGATCCTTTCTCTGCACTCTTTGAGTCTTTTCTTGATTCTGTCCCGCTCTTCACCAAGCCTTATTGTTTCCTCGTCTATCGAAGCAATGCGCGCCAAGGCGCTTTCATTCTTCTTTTCAAGCTCATAGGCATAGTTTTCGTCAAAAGCGAATAGATTCAATTCTTGCGCATCATTCCTCGCGCAATTGAGTTCCTCCCTATAGTGCCCGAGTTTACCCTCTATTTCTTTCAATTCTCTTTTTTTCTCTTCCATGTAAATTTCCAAATTGTCGGTATCTATCATCTTCTCGTCGTAGAGGCATATGAAACGAATTCCGTCCTGCACCTGAAGCAAATTTCCTTCTGAATCAAATTTATTTTTCACGTCCCCATAGGACATAATCGGCACCATCTGATGCATGTCTATACCAATTTCCATTGTCCCTATACTTGCAATGTCATCCTCGTAGAGCAAAAACGAAAACGGAAGCATAGGATTTTTGCTTGTAAGCGCGCCTCTTCTTTCCGGCTTCTGCTTCCTAAGATAGTTTTCCCCGGTTTCAAAACCAATATCGTGGTTTATCAGCCATTGCTTGAATTCCTTGGAAACATGAAGCGATCCGTCCCTCAATGAATCAATGTTTTCCCTCATGACTCTCACATCCAGATCTATCTCCCTTTCCTTTTTTTCAAGCTCTTTTATGATCCCGCAAAGGATCATACTGTTCTCTCCATGCCGAAATCTTTCCCTGAAATCAATTTCGTATCTCTCAAGCAAAGGCTTTACTGCTTCTTCCTTGTCTCGATAGTCTTCGATTTTGCCCGCGAGCCTCGAAAACTCTACCGCCGCATCCTGCCCACTTTGCCTTTTCTCCTCCAAGTCCTTTTCTATCTGCACTTCCCTCTCATTTGCCCTTACAACATCACCATCAATATCAGCTTTTTCTTCCTTCAAGTTATTGAGCTCATTTTCTGCAGCAAGAGAATATCTTTCATAATAATCATTCTCTATCTCTCCCAGCAGATTTCTTTCGTATTTTATGGAAAGGGCTTCAGCAGCCTTCTTCTCATAAATTAGAAAATCTTTCACTTTATTTTCGGCTCCGCCTAACTTTCTTTGAAGCAATTCAGTATTGGAGCCGATGGCCCTCAAAACCTCATCCAATTCACCTATTTCACTTTCTATTTCCTTCTTTCTCAAACTCGCTCCGTCTATCTCGCCCCTCAGTTTCTCCAAAGCCTTCTCGTACGCAATCCTTAACGAATATTCAAGGTTCTTTATCTTTTTCCTATTGTCCCCATCATTTTTTATCTTGCCGATCTTCTCTTTTATAATTGAAATTGCTTGCTTAAGCGCTTTTATGCGCGCGAATCCCCTTGCGGCTTCCTGAACCGCGATTCCCCTCTTATTATTCTCAAGCTCTTTTTCGGCAGCCTTCAGCTCTTCCTCTTTTTCAGCTCTCACTCTCGACAATTTCCCGACCTTATCAAGAGCATCGTAGTATTCCTTCGAACGCTCCTCGAGAGTTATCCTATTCAGTTCCTCTTTGCAAGCAGATATTGCTATTCTTTGCGTTTCCGTCTCCTTGTTGGCAATCCCGAGCCTTTTTAAGAGGCTTCCGTACATCCTCGCCATGGAATCCTCTATTTCCTTCTCCTTGTCGATGGAAATCATCAACTCGTCAAGCCGGATAAGATGGTCCTCGGTATCCTTGAGAAACTCATGGTAAATTTCCTTCTCGTAGATATACGCTTCGTTGTCTATCATTTCCTCGACCAGATTTTCGAGCATCTTTTCCAACATATTCTGATCCCGGTCCTCTTTATTTACAACTTTTTCAATCGATTTCAAAATCCATTCATTCATCAATATCTGCGATGTCTTGCATTTTTCGAAAATCTCGATAACCCCACCCTCAGACTCATTTATCTTGAGAACTATCGATTTCCACTCGTCCCGAAAAATGTTGTAACTCTCGAGATATCTTCTGTACTCAACTGCATCCTCTTCGGTAAACATCCTGACATCTGAACCTGAGGCCTTTTCCTTCCCTCCAATGATTCTCTTTGCTTCCCTGAACTCCTCTATGCTAATGCCGTTTCCATGTTTTTCGACCAGGGGAATCCCAACTATGTCGAAAGCATTCTCATTACGATATGCCGATGTAAATGTAAAATATTTTACATTGTTGCCCGGTTCCTCGCCTTCTCCGCCTCTCGCTATCCTGTTTGCCAGTCCGATTCCCGTAAGCAGATAGCCACCTTCATCCTCGAGCTTCCACTCTATCATCACGTACGAAGGAGTATTCCTGCCTATGAAAAAATCCTCTATCCTCCTGCCCATGAGTTTGGATTTGGGAATAATCGGCTGAAACAACAGCTGCACAAGCACACTCTTTCCGCCCCCGTTCTTTAGGCTCAAAAGAGCGTTTTCCCCTTGGTAAAAATCGAAGGTCTCGTCAAGTATGTTCCTGTTGTTGTTATTATATGAAAAATTAATAATCCTAATCCTGTTAATCTGAGGCATTATTCCACCCCCCCCGTCCGGAATAGTCCGTTTATCTCGTCAATCCTGCTGTCGTTAAGGAAATAATATGTCATAAGATCGTCGAGTTTCTTAGTCGTGCGTATTTCCTTTTTGTCCTCTATGAATCTTACAAGCTTCTCGTCTCTTAGTAAATTGCAAACCCTTGTTACCGTTCCGTGCTTCGTAGTGCGCTTGTTCATCTCGAGTGCAATCTTCTGGTTCCAGAGCTCGGCGATACCTATCAGATTGACATTAAGCTCCTCTTCTTTTTCAAGCACTTCCTCCCGCGCCCTGCTTAAAATAGAATCAAACCTCATATCAAGTTCTTCTATCAGTGTCATCACCCTAATAAACTCCCGTTGCTTGGGATTCTTATTTTTCCCTCCATAAAACTTGAACAATAGAAACATCGTGATATAGTAAGCAAGATAGTTGTCCTTAAGTGTCGAATTAGACCCAAAATAGCCCTTGAAATTCTTCCCTTTAAATCCCAAAAATCCGTTATCGCAATTCGGAAGAAGGTAAATAGTGTTTTTTATCTTTATTATCCTGCATTCCATTTCTTCCTCGAATTCGCCGAGAGCATCCTGCACCTCCGAATTCAAGTATTCGACAAAAAGATCGCTGCTGTCTTCCCTATCGAGTTGCCCATTTTCCAATAGCACCCTAAAAATTTTCACTGCCGAGTTAATTGAATTCATCCCGTTTTACCACCTTTATACAAAAATTAGACATCTCTATCTTGCTTATTTCTTTTAAGGCGCCTTCCTTGCTTCTATTTATCTCCACTTCTATGAGTTCGTCTCCAAGCTTCGATACATCAAGCCTCTTGACTCCGCGGAGACATTCCCGTTCATCCGCCAGCCTGCCGAGGCAATACTCCAGGTTAAACTCTTCAGACAGATTCATGACAACCTTCCCGCCCCGTCTTTCCCATTCTTCAACATCTATAGATCCTATGTCATAAAGCTTCAGGATTGTCATAAAGAGAAGCCTGTCTTTGGTGAACTTTTCGAATGTTTCCTTATCGGCCTCAAGTGAATTTATCACCTCATCAAAACTGACCTCTCTTTTTTCACGTACATATGTCAAAAGATATTCCATTATCTCTACATACGTTTCATTTATTCCTTCAATCCTTTCCCTCTCGCAATCTTCCATGAGCTCTTCCTTTTCGATAACAGCACTTTCTTCGCCGCTTTCGAGCTGTATCATTCCTTGGGGCTCATACATGCTCCTTATATTGATGTTAGAGTATACATTCGGCATGAAAAGCGGATTTACAAGTTGCCAGAACTCATCTGCCATATCGACATGCTCTTCCATCTGTCTTAATATGATATCCTCCATGTCATACCTATTTTCAATATTGCGCTCAAACGAATCGCTCATCGTAGCCTTATATATCTTTGTCAGGCTCTGGCGGTTTACTATTAGATGCCTCTGCTCGCTCAGAGCCGCTTTTATATTTTCGCCAATCTTCTTTATGTCATGCTGAGCTTTTCTCAATTTATCGTCAAGCTCCATGCCCGCTTGGCAATCTTCCCTAATCCTGTTTTCCGACTTCAGGGCCATATCCATGATATCCCCCATAAGGCTGTATTCCTCACCCAGCAACTTATATGTACTGTCTACAAGCTGTTCATATTCTCCAATATCCACATCATGAATATTTTCCTTTATTTTCGACACAAAGAAACTGATTTCCTTTTTCTTTTGCCGCACCATCTGTATTAGCTGCAGGCTTTGGTCATGGGCCTTCTTGAAATTTTTTCGCTTTATAAGCTCCCTTAACTTCAATTCCTCTATGGTCATCTTGATTTCCTGATCCACCTCTTTGGTTCTGAAAAGAAAATCATATCCCTGATCCGTCAACGAATAATTTACCCTATATAAGCCCCCGTCTTCTACCACGCGGTCCCTTATCAATCTAATCGGAATATCCATTTTATTTCCTGACGAATAGCTCACTGCACTAAAAGAATATGAAACTCCCTCATTTTGAAGCACATTCTTTATTATATATCCCGTCAAATTACCAAGGTCGCCCTTGTCTATCTCAAGACCATAATGTTCCGGGAGTATGCTCCCTATGAAACCCTGAATATGGTCAATATCGCAATCGCTGTCCTCCGAAAGCGTTTTCTCCATGATATAAAGAAGCACCGAAAAAACCAGGCTCACAAAATCATTGTCTCCGAAAAGACTTTCAATCTCCATATCCTTTTTTTTGCGATTTACAATGGATTCAACAACCCCCACTATCTCCATTCTCTTTTCAAATCCGTCGAGAAAGTCTATCATCTATGCCTCCCCCTTATCCATACATTTCTTTAGCATGGCGTAATTCAATATTTCCTGGGGAATATACCTTCTGCTTTCCAATATGTTTCTTATCACCAAGGCATCATCCTCGCAAAACCAACTCAGGAAACCCGAAACGTCCACCTCTTTCTGCCCTTTCTTAGTGAATGGCAATTCATACTTTTTCGACTCCTCGACCATCCAAGTGTACAGCTCCGTGCAAAGAGAAATGCTAATCCCCTCATTCCGCAATACAAGCTTCTGAAAAATATCTATGCCTTCATAATCCAAATCTCCAAAATAGAAATATCGGTTATTGCTATTCCCGAGCAAAAAATTATAGTCCTCAAGTCTCATTCTTCTGCTTATGATCTTCTTTCCCTCTCCATAAAGCAGCACATTGTATTCCCTAAAAAGTCTGTTCTTGCTTTCTTCCTTCATGATCTTCCTCAATCCAAACCAAGTGTCCTTATTTTCGAGAATCAGAACATTCGTTTTTTCCCCAAAAGAAAAAACATAGTCAAAAAAAGGCTCAGGCGTTTCAAAACAATTGAGTTCTGACATGTCCCAGCCATTGTACTTGAAAATTTTCTTGACAACAGAACCACCCTTCAACAATTTTTCTTCTCCCCATATCTGAAAAGATCTCTCGTTAACCGACATTACTTCATTAAACTGCCCTTCATTTTTCCACAAGAAATCACTTAGCAAATCGATTTCTCGCTTGTTCTTGATATAATCCGATGGTCGTTTCGCATATTTGGAATGATCGAACCGCGGATGCAGCTTCTTGATATCTTCAATAGCCTCAGCATAATCAGCTTTTGGCCTAATTATCCTGTACTCATTAAAAACGGACGGACTCCTGCCGTTCCTGCCTGAAGACTTTACCGGCTTTAGTATACCTTTCTCAATAAATCCCTCGACGAGCATTGCAAAATCATAGTACTCGCCTACACTCGCAATTTTTGACAATTCATCAATCGAGATAATTTTGCGCTTAAATGAAAAAAGCTTTCCTTTAAACATACGTTCTCCTTAATCCGCTGTTTGCTTCCGTTTAATCGTCCTTTGTTGTAACCTGAATTCCCGAGCAATTATAACGTGGTTGGTGGCTTAACACCAAGCTTGTGATAAAGTCCCTCTTGTTTCTTGGTCATTTCACCAATACGTATGTTATTTCCTGGTTGCTCAAAGCATTCAATGATATCCAATTCATCAAGTAGCTCCTGCATTGTATACTTTTTGAAAAGACCTTGATCAGACATCTGTTTTTTTATATAAGACAAATAGACTAACGCTATGAATTGCACAAACAGCTTACCTTCCAAGGCACTATCAGATGAAACGGTTGTACGTCGCATATTCAGACGTTCCTTCAAATTACCAAATCCTTTTTCTATCAAGTCTTTGTTTCGGTAGATTTCCAATGCTTCTATCGGTTCATTGATTTCGTTGCTAATCAATGCAAAGAAACCATAGTCTTTTTGAGCTTGATTGATTGCCTCCTGTTTGGCAGTTACTTTGGTTCCTCTTACTGGTGTTGTTGTTACATCAAAATACTTATTGTATTGCTTCTCATTTTCTGGCTTTCGCTTGCCTGAAATTAGTTCTTCTTCAAGCTTATCCAGGAGAAGGTTGAACTTGTTTTCCTGTTCAAGGGCTTTCTCGCCATTGTAATAGATGTGGAGATACATTCTTCGAGACTCTTTGATGACATCACATTTATAAGGACGGATTTGTGTATACTCCCAAGCAATCATGGCTGTATGTGCATGAAGTTGGTACATGGTGTTGTAGTTTGACCTAGACCTTATGGTATCACGTACCTGATCTAACTCTTTACGTACAAATTTCAAGGACACTTTTGTTGCCATTAAGAATTTTAGGTGATTTTGATAGAGTGCATTGACATTATCTTCGCTGTAGAAACCACGATCCATTACCAGTTTCACCTTGGCAAAGCCTAAAAAATCCATGTCTGCAAGAAGGTTTTTCAATGTTTTGACATCTGGTATGTTTCCAGGTAGCTTCCGGTAATAAAAAGGAAGATTGGATGTTTCACCAAACAACAATGCTAGATTAATCTGCGCCAGAGGATCATGGTCCTTGTTTCTGCCATACTTGACCTGCTTAAGCGATTCCGAATAGGAAGATATACTGGTTGTATCATAGGCCCAGTATTCATTTTCAGTTCGGCGTTTTCCTTGGAGTTTGAAGAAGTGTTCTTTGCTGTCTTCTGTGATGGATGAAAAAAGTTCACTGCTTCTTTGAGATGAAATATTCTTCTCGTAAGGATGTTTGTGAGTACGCTCCCATTTCGGAAAGCGACTTAATGGATTCCGATCTTCAAGAATCAAGTAATATGCAATAGACAAGATCTGCTTATAGGTGTCCGGGAAGCAGGTTCTCAAGTCTTTGGTGACATCAAGCTTGTCGCCTAAAGCGTCAAATAAATAGGTAGCTCCATAAAAACTACGTTTTGCTTGCGTCGCAGGTACTGGTCCTCGCTTTAGAGGCGATACAGGCTGGGGTTCACTGAAGCGTTTTGATGGGATGAGATTACCTGCTTCATCTGATTTACCAATGCAGACACGCTTACTTCTTGATTGCTGCTTTTCCTTGTCCCAATAGTTGGTTGATTCATATACATAGGTAGTGCCGTTTTTCTTATTCTTCACATATACAAGAGCCATAGTAGTACCTCCGTTCCACGTTATAATTATAACATGTTTCGGAAGGTTTTACAAGGATAATATGCTTGAAACAGCGTCAAATCAAGGGTTTACGACATTCCTCGTTATAATTTTTCGGGAATGCAGG
>JAENWJ010000002.1 GCA_016649995.1 Peptostreptococcaceae bacterium | reverse complement strand
TTTATGATATCATTAGCATTCGAATGAGTAAGTCAGACGGTCGCATATGAAAATATGAGTAAAGTCCGAGCTCCGCAGAGCAGGGTGCTGGGTAACCCCCAGTGGAGGCAACTTTAAGGATAGTGCAACAGAAATATACCGCTATGAAAATAGTAAGGGTGGAAAGGTGAGGCAAGAGCTCACCAGCGGTTAAGGCGACTTACCGGCTCTGTAAACCCCATCTGGAGCAAGACCAAGCAGGGACATAAAAAGGCGGCTGCTCGTCGCTGTCCCGATGGTAGGTCGCTTGAGCTCAGTGGCGACATTGAGCCTAGATAGATGACTGTCAAATACAGAACTCGGCTTACGATTTACTTGTTAGATAAAAGCACTCATATGAGTGCTTTTATCTTTGTTTTTTTGTATAATGGATGTGAAGACAAAAGCAGAAGAGGTTTATTATGGATAATCGGCTAAAGGAGTGGATAGAAGCTTCCAATGAAATCGTTTTTTTCGGAGGGGCGGGTACTTCTACGGAAAGCGAAATACCGGATTTCAGGTCGCAAAAGGGATTGTACAGCTGCAAATATGGAGACTATTCCCCCGAAACGATTTTGAGCCATTCCTTTTTCATAAGGCATCCCGATGTTTTTTATAAATTTTGCAGGGAAAAAATATTTTTCATTGATGCGAAACCAAACAAAACTCATTTGGTATTGGGCAAGTTGGAAAAAGAAGGGCGTGTGTCGGCTGTAATAACGCAAAACATAGACGGACTGCATCAATTGGGTGGAAGCAGAAATGTTTTGGAACTGCATGGGACAATACATAAAAACTATTGCATGAATTGTGGAAAAAGCTATGATTTGAATTATATTGCTGATCCAAGGAACGCCGTTCCCATATGCGAAGCATGTGGAGGCATTGTTAGGCCTGATGTTGTATTGTACGAGGAAGCCCTGGACATGAAGGTTTTTCAAGCCGCTGCGGAACACATAAGTAGAGCTGATTTACTTATTGTTGGAGGTACTTCCCTAGTTGTTTATCCTGCGGCGGGGCTGGTGTCGGAACTCCGCGGAGGAAAGCTAGTACTTATTAATAAACAAGCTACGCCTTGCGATGATAAAGCCGATTTGGTAATTCACGAAAGCATAGGAGATACATTGGAGAATGCTGTATTCGGAGGGAAGGCAAATGAGACTGAGTAACCTGAAATATTTGATTCAATATATGAGAGACCCGAAGGTTAGTAAATGGCAAAAGGGTTTTCTGATATCGCTTATGATATATGTAATATCACCTTTGGACCTGATACCTGAGCCTATTTTCGGTGTAGGAATAATTGATGATCTTATAATGGCGGCTTATATTTGGAGTCATTTTTTGCCTAAAATGAGCCGATATAAAGAACAACCGAAAAAAGATGCGATAATCATTGAATATGAAATAAAGGATGAAGATTGAAAAGAGGAGACGATAATGAGAGAAAAAGTACAGAAAGTGTTGATTTCAGAGAATGAACTTGCGGGTAGGATAGAAGAAATGGGCAAGGCTATGACAAAAGATTATAAAGGCAAGGATTTGTTTGTTGTTGGTGTCCTGAAGGGCGCAAATATTTTCATGAGCGACTTGATACGTAAAATCGATTTGCCGATGCATATGGATTTTATGGCAGTTTCCAGTTATGGGATGTCGACAGAGAGCTCCGGAACTGTACGGATTCTTAAGGACTTGGATTTCAGCATTGAAGGAAAAGATGTCCTTATTGTCGAAGACATCATCGATTCGGGACTGACGCTAAAGTATTTAACAAGGATATTGATGGAAAGAAAACCGTCAAGCTTGAAGATTTGCACATTACTTGACAAACCCGATAGGAGAAAGGTAGATCTTGATGTTGACTATATAGGATTCAAAATACCGGATGCTTTCATTGTTGGATACGGCATAGATTTTGCTGAAGGTTATCGCAATCTGCCTTATGTGGCAGTGCTGAAAGAAGAGATTTATAAATAAGAATAGCCGAAGGAGGTTTATTATGGAATTGAGAAAAATGATGGATCATACTCTTTTGAAGGCTGAGGCAAAAGGAGATGAGATAGACAAGCTCTGCAAAGAGGCGGCGGAACACGGATTTTTCGCAGTATGTGTGAATCCATACTATGTTTCAAGGGCTGCAATTGAGCTGAAGGGCAAGGATGTAAAGGTTGCAGCAGTTGTAGGTTTTCCTCTTGGAGCGACAACTACGGCTGTAAAGGTTTGTGAAACACAAAAGGCTGTTGCTGACGGGGCTGATGAAATAGATATGGTAATGAATATCGGAGCATTCAAGAATGGTGAGTATTCCTATGTCGAAGAGGATATCAAGGCGGTAAGGATATCAACGGGTAAGGACAGAGTTCTGAAGGTTATTATTGAAACATGTTACCTTGATGAATCGGAAGTAAAGAAGGCCGCTGAGCTTGTTTTACGAGGCGGAGCTGATTTTGTGAAAACATCAACGGGTTTTGGACCGGAAGGTGCCAAGGCTTCAGATATAATCATTATTAAGAGCGTTGTAGGAGAAAATGCTGGCATAAAAGCATCGGGAGGCATTAGGGATAGGGAAAAGGCTCTTAAAATGATTGAAGCCGGAGCGACCCGTATCGGAGCAAGTGCTTCGGTGAAAATTGTTGAATAGGCGATGAATACGAAAAACAGAGTTTTGGGATGCTTTTGTGGAGCATTGATAGGGATACAAGCGAGCGCAGAATATGGCGATGAATGTGGAAATGGTGCATATTCGGCTCTTGAGAAAAGTCTTAGAGCTTGCATAAGATTTTATCAGCAAGGAAAAATAAAAGGGGAAGCTTGTTTGATTGACTATTTTATAAGCGAGAATCAAGGGAAAGCATCATTTTCCGAGCTTGATGCTTTGAGTGCCGCAGTTGTTTTAGGAATGGCATTTGAAAAGGAATCGGCTTTCAAATGGACACTTTCATTATGTGAAAAATGGGATATAAAGGATTCAAAAGATAGAATGGCATTTGCTATGATGGCGGGGATTTTATCCGGAATAACAAGAGGAGAGAAATTCAAGCAGTCGATAAATTGGGCCATGGGATTTTTTTATGAAACCGGAGACGATGAAGAATTGACAGAGCTGATGAAATTGGTAGTAGCTCTTTATGAAAGCCGAAAGGACTTGGATACAACTATAAAATTTATTTCAGATGACATAGTGCCATATAAGGCATTTGGCGCTTCTTTAGTTGTCGCCTTGCGCATGAGAGAGGATATTCTGCGTGCAGTTGACTGCTCATATTCTAATTCGGAGGCGGGTAAATTTGCTTCGATTCCCACGGGTGCCATGATTGGAGCATTTATGGGTTATGACAGCATATGGCAGTTTCTTGATTACGAAGGCGAGTATATCGAGTGCAATATGGAAATGGCTGTTGATTTGTATAATATAATCTACAACAATGCAATTTTGCCATTTGACAAATATGCGCCATTATAGAATGTAAAAAAAGCCTTCTGCGGACAAACTGACGCAGAAGGCTTTTTTAAATTATACGTTGAATCTGAAATGCATAACGTCTCCGTCTTTTACAACATAATCTTTGCCCTCTAAACGGAGAATGCCTTTTTCCTTGGCTGCATGAAGACTTCCGGCTTCAAGTAAATCTTCATAGGAAACCACCTCGGCACGAATAAAGCCCTTTTCAAAATCGGTGTGTATTTTTCCGGCCGCCTGAGGTGCTTTCGAGCCTTTTACTATGGTCCAAGCTCTCGTTTCCGGTTCACCTGAAGTAAGGAAGGAAATAAGCCCTAGAATTGCGTAACATGCTTGAATCAACTTATGCAAACCGGTTTCTGTCATGCCAATTTCTTCCATGTAGAGAGACTTTTCATCCTCTTCCAATTCAAGCAGTTCTGCCTCTAACTTAGCCGATATCTTAATGACTTCGGCATTTTCCTTAAGTCCGATTTCTAGGACTTTTTCAAGAAGCGGATTTTCCGAAGAGCTTAAAGCACCTTCTTCTGAGACATTGGCCACATAAATAACGGGTTTTGTCGTTAAAAGGTAAAGATTTTTGACAAAATCCGAAAGGTTTTCATCGTATTTTACCGATCTTGCAGGCAACCCTTCTTCTAGAGCGGAAAGTATTTGCTGGAGAAGTTCAAAGCTCTTAAGCTGGCTTTTGTCGCTTTTAATAGATTTTTGAAGTTTGTGCATCTTTTTTTCGACCATTTCAAGATCCGATAGAATCAACTCCAAATTAATGACATCGATATCCCTTTGCGGGTCAACACTTCCGTCAACATGCACGACATTTGGGTCTTCGAAGCATCTTACAACGTGAACGATGGCTTCGACCTCTCGGATATGTGAGAGAAACTTATTGCCAAGCCCTTCGCCCTTGCTGGCTCCTTTTACTAGTCCTGCTATGTCATAGAACTCTATTGCGGTTGGGACTGTTTTTTTAGAATTATGCATTTCTGTAAGGCGGTTCAACCTTTCATCCGGTACGGACACTACTCCCACATTGGGTTCAATCGTACAGAACGGATAATTTGCGGATTCAGCGCCGGCTTTTGTAATGGCGTTGAACAAAGTGCTTTTTCCAACATTGGGCATGCCAACTATTCCTAGTTTCATATAAGACTCCTTTTTGTACTTCTTCAAATCTGATTATAAACGAAAAACGAACAATAATAAACCCGTATCCCTAAATTTGTCTGAGTGAGCGTTGATTTAATGGTATACTATGTGATAGTCTTTACTAGTATAAACGATAATATTATGAGGTGAAAATATTGTTTAAAGGAATAGAAGTTCATGAGCTTGGTCCAAATATAAACCTATACACATTGAAAACGAGTCAATTCAAAACGGATTCGGTAGGCATTTTTTTTGAAAGACAACTTTCGGAGGATGAAGCGTCAAAAAATGCAATGCTAACAGCATTGATGAGAAGAGGAACGGAGAAGTATCCAATGAGCAGGGATTTGTACAGAGCATTGGATAGTCTATATGGAGCTGTTTATTCTACAAGCATAAGCAAGTTTGGTGAAAGGCAGATTATAAAATTCCAGATGCAATTTCCGGATAGCAATTATATTGAAGATGAGAACATCTTTGAAAAATGCATTAGCATGCTCAACGAAATTGTAAACCATCCCTACACTGAAGGGGATTCGTTTCAGAAGAACTATTTCGAGCAAGAAAAGAAAAATCAGATTATAAAATTGGAGAATAGAATAAACAACAAGATGGCATATGCTTTCGATCGCTGCATAGAAGAAATGTTTAAGGGAGAGCCCTTTGCTGTCAATGAAGATGGCGAATTAAAGCACATTTTGGCTCTTGATGAAAAATCACTTTATGAACACTATCTAGCAGTATTGGCGACCTCTAAAGTTGACATATTCATAGTTTCAAGGGATGACAGGAATCATTATGCAGGAGACATATTGAAATTATTTGAATTCAAGAATGAAGAATCGAAGCCTATTTCAAGAGAAAAACATATTTACCCTTTGCAAAGCCCTAAAAATATCAATGAAAAGATGGATATAGCCCAGGGAAAGCTTGTCATGGGATTTAGAACAAACATTGCCTATGAAGACGCTCAGTATAGGTCACTCTTGGTTTTTAATGAAATCCTTGGAGGGGGTTCCTATTCCAAGCTGTTTAGAAATATTCGGGAGAAGGAAAGCCTTTGTTACAGTATTTTTTCAACTGTTGAAAAATTTAAATCTGCTTTGTTCATAGCCAGCGGAATTGACTTTGAAAAGAAGGACAGAGTGGTTGATTTGATTTTAGAGCAGGTTGAACAAATGAAACAGGGTTTATTTAACGAAGAGGATATGGAGAACGCAAAGAAATCAATTATTTCTTCAATAAACTCGATAAAGGATTCTCCAAACAAAATAATAAACTACTACTATTCAAGGATATTGACGCATTCCTATATGGAGGCGGAAGAAATTATAAGGCAATTCGAAGCCATTGACAAAGCAAGTGTTTTGAAGGCTGCTGAAGGTATTTTTCTGGATACGGTCTATTTCTTAGATAAAAAGGGTGAGCAAATTGAAAAAAATTGAAACAATAAAAATACCGCATTTGGAAGAAACGGTATATAAATATAAAACAGAAGAAGGTTTAGAAATACATGTGATGGAAAAAAAAGGGTTTTCTAAAAAATACGCTTTTTTTGGCACACGATATGGATCTATAGACAACAGCTTCATAGCGGACGGTGAGTATCAAGATATGCCACAGGGTATAGCTCATTTTTTGGAGCATAAAGTATTTGAAGAGGAAGAAGGAGATATTTTCGAGGTTTTTTCGAAAACCGGGGCAAGTGCAAACGCCTTTACAAGCCATGATTCAACCAATTATCTGTTTAGTTGTACTGACAGATTTTATGAAAACTTGGAGACGCTAATAGGTTTTGTACAAACACTAAATATTGACCAAGACAGTGTTGAAAAAGAAAAAGGTATCATTAAGCAGGAAATAATGATGTATGAAGACAATCCGGAATGGCAGGCCTATATAAATACGCTTAAGCTCCTGTATTCGAAGCATCCAATCCATATCGATATTGCCGGAACTGTAGAAAGCATAAAAAGCATAGACAAGGAAAAGTTGCTTAAATGCTACAGTACATTCTACAGTCCGCGCAATATGATTGTATTTTTAATTGGAGATATAGACCGTTTTAAGGCCATAGATGTTATTGAAAGCACTCTTACCGAAGATTTCAAAAGCAGGAATTGCAAAATAGAAAGGGTAATCGCTGAGGACAGGGATAAGATTGTCAAGGAAATGCATAGGGAGATGTTTTCTGTTGCCAGCCCAATTTTTTACATGGGAATAAAATGTAATCAGGAGTCAGAAATAGAATCGGACATATTGAAAAAAGAAATTTTCATAGATATATTTCTAACCAATATGCTTGGGAAGGGTTCGAAGCTTTATACGGAGCTTTACGAAGACGGGATGATAGGAAAGAATTTTGGGTATGATTATAATTATGGTCCGGCCTACGGACACATAATAATTGGCGGCGAGAGCGAAAAACCGCAAGAAGCGTATAGGCTTCTGAAAGAAGCATTAATAGAATCATTATCCAAAGAGATACGGGAGGAAGACTTTGATAGAATAAAAAGAAAACTGAAGGGTGAATCGTTGATATATCTCAACTCATTGGAATATATTGCAAATGCCTATGTTTCGACATACCATAAGGGAGTAGGCTTTTTCAACTATTTTAGAGAGCTTGAGAAATTTGAATATGAAACATATCTGAAAATGCAGAAGAATTACAGTATCGAAGGGAAGACAGTGCTTAGCGTCGTCTACCCAAGAGACGGGGAGGTTTCGTGATGGATCCTATAGCATTTGAAATTTTTGGAATGGGTATTAGATGGTATGGAATACTTATAAGCATAGGGCTGGTGCTGGGCGTAGTCATTGCCATGAGAGAGTCGATTAGGGAGGGCCTTGATGAAAATATGGTTCTCGATTTTGTGATTTTTGCAGTACCTGTTGCTGTACTGTGCGCTAGGACGTATTATGTTCTGTTCAACCTTTCATACTATGATGGGGACATTATGAAAATGATAAACATCAGACAAGGTGGGCTGGCCATTCACGGAGCTGTAATAGGCGGAGTGATAACGGCTATTGTTTATACGAGATACAAAAAGATAAAATTTTGGAAATTGGCTGACATATGCGCGCCCGGTCTTATTCTAGGACAAGCCATTGGAAGATGGGGCAATTTCATAAACCAAGAGGCTTACGGAAGACCAACTGCCCTGCCATGGGCTATTCATATTAATGGGATTGGTGTACATCCTACATTTCTGTATGAATCATTGTGGAATTTGATGATTTTTATATTCTTGATGGCAATAAGGAAAAAGAAAAAATTCGACGGTCAGATGTTTGCATTGTATATGATGCTGTATTCTTTTGGCAGATTTTTCATAGAAGGACTTAGAACGGATAGCTTGATGATTGGAGACTTTCGCGTAGCACAGCTTTTAAGCCTAGCTTTGATTGTTGCAGGAATAGGCATTTATTATAGTAAAAGCAAAAAACATAATTGAATTTAATTGCTGAGACAGTTTAATTGCAGCTTATATATTGAGTTGAAAAGACTTCTTTCTAAGGAGTCTTTTTTTTATGGGAAAAATCAAAAATAATTTTAAAAAAAAGAAGGGATACGGTTTAGAACATAGAATTAATAGAATAAGGTTTAAAGTGGTATGAAGTGGGGTAAAATCCCATAAAATGGGGTGCAAACATGTTTATTGGAGAATTCCAACATACGATGGATAAAAAGGGGCGGGTAAACATACCGTCTAAATTCAGAGAATCCCTTGGAGAAACTTTTTACATAACAAAGGGGTTGGATTCTTGTTTGTTCATTTTTCCACAAAATGAATTTGCAAATTTTGAAGAAAAATTGAAAGAACTGCCTTTGGCCAGTAAAGATGCAAGAATCTTTACGAGAATGTTTTTTGCGGGAGCCGCTGAATGCCAATTGGATAAGCAGGGAAGAATAATCATACCTCCTGTGTTGAGACAATATGGAGAGTTGGACAAGGATGTTGTCATTATAGGAGTATCCACCAGAATAGAAGTCTGGAACAGGGAACAATGGGATGCATACAATGCCGCTGAAAATGTCGATTATGACGATATAGCAGAAAGAATGGCCTTGTTAGGGATTTAAAGGAGGCATGCGGAATGATTTTTTCACATGAATCGGTACTCTTGAATGAGTCGATTAGCGGATTGAATATTATGCAAGGCGGGATTTACGTTGATGGTACAACCGGAGGAGGAGGCCATTCAATCGAAATTGCAAAGAGATTGGGTGAAACAGGCCGGCTAATTTGTATTGATCAAGATAAAGAGGCTTTGTTCCATGCAGAAAAGCGATTGAGTCCTTACGAGGGTAAAATAACATTTGTTCATGATAATTTTTCAAACTTGAAAAATATTCTTGAAAGAATTGGCATAAGCAAAATTGATGGATTGATACTTGATTTAGGAGTTTCTTCATACCAGCTTGACAACAAAGATAGAGGGTTTTCATACATGCAGAATGCCCCGCTTGACATGCGAATGGATGCATCAGGGGACCTTACGGCATATGAAGTAGTAAATACATATGACAAGGAAGACCTTAAGAGAATAATAAAAGATTATGGAGAAGAAAACTGGGCGGCAAGAATCGCCGAATTTATTGAGAATGAAAGAAAAATCAAGGATATAGAAACGACTGGTGAATTGGTTGAAATCATAAAGAAGGCTATTCCGGCGAGGGCGAGAAGAGCTGGGCCGCATCCGGCAAAAAGGACATTCCAGGCAATAAGAATTGAAGTAAACAATGAATTGGGGATAATAGAAAAAACAATTACGGATACTGTCGCATGCATGGAGAAAAAAGGAAGAATTTGCATAATAACATTTCATTCTCTGGAAGACAGGATAGTAAAAAACACTTTTAAATATCTCCAAAAAGATTGCATATGCCCGCCAGAATTACCGGTATGCAAATGCGATAAGAGGCAGGAAGTTAAAATAGTAACAAGAAAACCTATTGTTTCTTCGGAACCTGAGGTTGAAAACAATCCTAGATCAAGAAGCGCAAAGCTGAGAATTGCCGAACGCATGTAGCGGAAAGGAGGGACCTTTTATGGCATCGGTTGCATACAAAAGATATAGCGAATACGATTTTAATGATATGAAAATCGAAGAATCAGGAAGAAAAAAAGTAAAGAAAAAATCCTTTGCGGCACCGAAACTATTCATTGCTATTGCTCTTATTGGGATCCTTTTTATAAGTGTATTGTTCGGATATGCGGCAATAAGCGAGATAAAATATCAGGTATATGAACACAAGCAAGCGATGGACGATTTGCAGATGAAAATCGAAAAATGCAATATCGAGTTGGAAGGAATGAATAAAACGAGTATAATTGAAGACAAGGCATTAAACGAATTAGGAATGAAAGTTCCCGATAGGCAGCAGATGGTGTATTTGGATGCGAATAAAGGCGCAAGCGAGATTACCCGTGTTTCTATAGCTGTCCCGGTCAAACAATCAGATAGCGGGTTTTTTAAAAATATTTACTCTTCCATATTGAGTCTGGGATTTATGTGGGATTGATTTGAAGGAGGCATCGGATGCATCTGTCTAAAAGTTCAAAACAAAGATTGAATCTGACACTTATAATTGTTATGGCTATTTTTATCCTATTGGTTGTCAGGCTGATTAAAATACAAATAGTGGACGGTGAAAAATATAGCGATATGGCGGTAATTCAACAGACAAAGGACATACCTATACCGGCGCAAAGAGGTGAAATACTGGATCGGAACTTGAAGAAACTGGCTATAAACATGACCTTGTACAATATTTGGGGAGATACCAATAGAATCGTAAGTCCTGAGACTTACTCAAAATTAATTGCGGATGTTCTTGATTTGGATTCAGAAGCCGTACTTGACAAAATTAGTTCCAGTGTAGGTTTAATAAGCATAGGAAAGTGGGTTGATAAGGATAAAATTGAAGAAATCGATTCTTTAAATCTGGAAGGCGTATGGTTTACTGAGGTCGAGAGACGATATTACCCCCTGGACGCATTGGGGGCTTTTGTAATTGGCCATACGACAGCCGATAACAGGGGGTTGGCCGGTGTTGAGTTGGAGCTAAACCGTTATCTTACGGGTTTAAGTGGACGATGGATTAGGAATACGGATGTTTTGGGCCGCCAGTTGCCTTTCGGAACAGACAAGTACTACGAGGCGCAGGATGGACTAAATGTAATACTGACAATTGATGAAGTTTTACAGTATTATATGGAACAAGTAATCGAAAAGGGGAGAGAAGAACTTGGCGCAAAAAAAATAATGGCGCTTATGATGGATCCAAAAACGGGCGATATTTTGGCAATGGCTTCATATCCGGATTATAATCCAAATGATCCTAGAGTTCCGGTGGATCAAAGTCAATTGGATGAATATGTAAACTTGGAAGAAAATGAAAAACAGACATATTGGAACCAATTATGGAGAAATCCTATCGTGAGTGATACATACGAGCCGGGCTCAACGTTTAAACTGATAACATCTGCCATGGCATTGGAGGAAAATATTGCAAGGCCGGATACAAAGTTTTATGCAACGGGCTCAATAAATGTGGCCGGTACAATCATTAAATGTTGGCGTTATTATAGGCCTCATGGAGAGCAGACACTTACACAGGGACTTGAAAATTCATGCAATCCTGTATTTGTCGAGCTTGGTTTAAAACTTGGGAAAGATAAGTTTTACAAATACCTTGAGGCCTTTGGTTTCATGGAAAAGACGGGAATAGAACTGCCGGGAGAGTCAAGTGGATTGACACTTCCAATTGAAAAGGTCGGACCTGTTGAACTTGCGACTATGTCGTTTGGTCAGGGATTGTCAATTACTCCTATTCAGTTGATTACTGCTGTTTCAGCCATTGCGAATGATGGAAGACTTATGGAGCCAAGGTTAATTTCCGGTTTGGCGGACAATAGCGGACATGTTGTAGAATCCTTTGAACCTGTTTTCAAAAGACAGGTTATCTCGCAAAGCACTTCGATGGAAATGCTTTTAATGATGGAAAGTGTTGTATTCAACGGTTCCGGAAAAGAGGCTTACATCCCGGGTTATAGAGTAGGCGGGAAAACCGGAACAGCCCAGAAAATAGTCAATGGAGTATATGATGATGACAAAGTTATTGCCTCATTTATTGGCGTTGCACCTGTTGACGATCCTAAAATTGCTATTTTGCTAGTGATTGACGAACCGGAAAAAAGCCATTTCGGAAGCTTGACAGCAACACCGCTTGCTAAGGAAATCATAGAAAAAAGTTTGATACACATGTCAGTTGAACCGCGTTATACAGAAGATGAGCTTGAAATAATAAAGAAAGAGTCCGTAATTGTTCCGGATGTAAATGGAATGGCAGCAAAAGATGCCATAGATAAGATAAATAAAGCCGGATTGAGATATAGCGTAGTGCCTGAAATAGAAACATTAGATGAAACGCATACCGTTTTGGAGCAATATCCGTATGCTGGATATGAAGCACAGAAGGGATATAATGTTATCATATATGTGGAGTGAAAAATAAGCTAATATGATATAATACTTTAAAATGGCAATTTGAATATACAAATTGCCTTTTTAAAATATGTATGGAATGAAGGTGTATCCTAATGAGACTTGGCGACCTAGTTAAACCGGGAGAATATATTTCCTGCAAAGGTGGAAAAGAATTTAATTCTATTATTGAGAGCATCGTTTATGATTCGAGAAAGGTTAAGAATGGAGATTGTTTTGTCTCTATAAAGGGATATGAAAGTGATGGCCATGATTTTATTCCCAAGGCTTTCGTAAACGGAGCGATTGTTTTTGTTATTGATCAATCGTCTTGGTTTAAATGGATTATTAGAGAGTATCCGTGCGCAACAGTCTTGCTTGTAGATGATTCAAGAAGTATGCTTTCCAAAATGGCTGACCGTTATTTTGGTAGTCCGTCAAAGGAAATGACGGTCATAGGCGTAACCGGTACCAATGGAAAAACTTCTGTTACAACATATATATATAACGCGCTCAGAAGCTTGGGATTTTCATCGGGTCTCATAGGAACAATAGAAACGCGCATTGATGATGAAGCTTTACCAGCAACAAGAACAACTCCGGAGTCGCTTGAGCTGCAAAAAATATTCAGGGATATGCGGAGTAAAGGCATAAGATATGTTGTTATGGAAGTATCTTCGCATGCATTAAAACTTATGCGTGTTCAAGATGTTGATTTCGATATTGCTGTTTTCACAAATTTGACGCAGGATCATCTCGATTTTCATAAAACAATGGACGACTACGCAGATACTAAATACATGCTAATGAAAAAGCAGAAAAAGGCAGCAATTGTAAACACGGATGACGCATATGGAAAAGCATATGCAGCTTCGCTAAGCAAAGATGGCAAGAGGGTCATTACCTATGGAATGCGCGAAGCGGCTGACATTATGACTTCGCGCAAAGAACCAAGCGGTGAAATAACATTCAAGACATACCGAAATGAAAAGGAAATAAAGGTTGAATCATCAAGCCGATTTGAAACATACAATAAAATGGCGGCATATGCAGCGTTGAAGGAAATGGGTTTTGATTTACATGAAATTCAGAATGTTTTTCTTGAATTGGAAGGGGCCAGAGGACGATTTCAGAAGGTTCCGGGATCACGGGAAAAAGGAATCGAAGTCATTGTGGATTATGCACATACGCCTGATGCGTTATCTAATGTCATCGAAGCCATAAACGAATACAAAACCGGACGACTTATTATTGTTTTTGGTTGTGGTGGTGAACGGGATACTTTAAAAAGGCCAATTATGGGAAGGATTGCATATGAAGGTTCAGAGCATGTAATTTTAACTGACGACAATCCGAGGCGAGAAGACCCCGAAGGGATAATAAAAGAAATTGAATCCGGTATTGTAGACGGCAATTACGAAGTTATAAGGAATAGGGAAAAAGCAATAAAAAAAGCCATAATGATGGCAAAACCCTTAGATGTGGTTTTGATAGCCGGTAAAGGGCACGAGAAGCTTCAGGTAATAGGCGAAGAAAGCTTTGAACACGATGATTTTGATGTTGCCCGCAAATCATTGGAGGAGGTAATGTGAAAGATATTACTGTAAACCAATTGGCTGGTATGCTTGGCGTCATATTGAATGGGCGCAAGTACTCGGAAAAGATTTTAAGTTGCTTGGTCATCGATTCGAGGAAGGTAAAACCCGGAGATGCGTTCATAGCACTTAAAGGACCGTCTTTCGATGGACATGATTTTATTGCAGATGCTGTAGAAAAAGGTGCTATTGCCGTTGTATCTGAGCGCAGTAGTGATGTTAAGGCAGAGCTGATAATAGTAGAAGACACTAAAAAGGCTATTAGCATGATAGCAAGAGAGATATTAAAGAAGGTAAATCCGCTTGTTATTGCTGTTACGGGTAGTACTGGCAAAACGACGACAAAAGAAATGATTTATTGTGCTTTGAAAGAAAAATACAATGTTCATAAAACTCATGCCAACCTAAACAACGATATTGGATTGCCGCTAACTCTGTTTGAACTTGAAAACGAGCATGAGATTGTAGTCTTGGAAATGGGCATGAACACAGAAGGGGAAATAAGGCTGCTTGCAAGCATTGCTGAACCTGATATTGCAGTTATTACGAACATTGGTGAATCACATATAGGGAGACTGGGATCTAAAGAAAATATCTTCGCCGCAAAGATGGAAATTTGTGAAAATATGGATAAAGAAAGCGTATTGATTGCAAACGGAGATGATTTTTTTCTGAGATCCTTAATTGGTAAAGACACAAAATATCGAAAAGTGTTTACTTCAATAAGCAAGACGGAAGAATGCGATATTTATGCAAACGATGTGGATTGTGGAGAAATGGGATCAAAATTTATTTTAGTGCATGGGACAAATGAATATCCATGTGTATTGAGTGTTAAAGGAAGGCATAATGTTTCAAATGCATTATTGGCTTTTACTGCGGCGCTGCAGGCAGGCGTTGAACCCGAATTGGCAGTGAAGGGAATAGAAAAGTATGAAGGCAATGATTTGCGAGGAGCAACAATGGAGGTTGGAGGAATGATCTTGGTGAATGATACCTATAATGCCAATCCTTCATCGATGATTGCTTCGTTGGAATCTTTTTCAAACCTGAGTGGAAGAAAAATAGCAGTTTTTGGAGACATGCTCGAATTGGGAAGCTATGCGAAAAAGATGCATATGGAAGTGGGAATGAAGGCGGTCGATGAGGGAATCGATATCATAATGGTGACCGGTATCTATGCCGGGGACTATGAAAAAGGTGCTGTAATGAATGGATTTGAGCGAAATAAAGTCCATGTTTTTGAAAACAATGATTCATTGGTGAAGGGGCTGAAGGAAACAATGAAACCGGGAGATGCAATATTGTTCAAGGGTTCGCACAGCACAAGGATGAATGAAGTGTACAAGGAGATATTAAAACATGCATAGTATTTTTGTTCAATTTTTAATAACGCTGTTAGCTACGATTATAGCAGGGCAAATAATGATTCCGTACTTAAAAAAAATAAAAGTAGGCCAATCCATAAGGGAGGATGGTCCCTCTTCACATCTTATGAAAAGCGGAACACCTACCATTGGGGGACTGATATTCATTTGTCCCGTGGTATTGGCCTATTTCGTATTTGGGGAGACAGAAAACGCGGGACTTAAGATACTTATCTCCGGTTATATATTATTTGCGTTGATAGGATTTATAGATGACTACTTAAAGGTTGTAAAAAAGAGAAATCTCGGTTTAAGGGCCTATCAGAAGCTTGCAATGCAATCGGTTGTTGCTGCGTTTGTAGTGTTTTGGCTGTACAAAAGCGGTTTGACCGACAATAGACTGCTGGTGCATTCGGTTGGAGCTTCTATAGACATGGGATGGTTGAAGGTACCATTTTTGATGGTATTTATCCTGGCAACAGTCAACAGCGTTAACCTAACGGATGGTTTGGACGGGTTGGCTACAAGCGTTACAATCATCGTTTCTTTGCTGTTTCTTTTTTATGGAGAGCAAATTGGGATGGACGGGTTTACTCAGGTAATAGTATTTTTCGTTGCGTCCCTGTTGGGTTTCTTATTTTTTAATAAAAAACCTGCGAAGGTTTTTATGGGAGATACCGGATCGCTGGCTTTAGGAGCATATGTAGGAATTGCAGCCATATTGCTAAGGATAGAATTGATGCTTCTTCTTTACGGATTCATATATTTCATGGAATCATTGTCAGTCATTATCCAGGTAATAAGCTTTAAAACGAGAAAGAAGAGGGTTTTTCGCATGAGCCCAATCCACCACCACTTTGAGCTTGTAGGATGGTCGGAAAGAAAGGTGGTAGTTGTATTTACTGCAGTAACAGTTTGGGCAGTGCTGGTATCCGGATGGATTCTAAGCAAAGGAGCAATAATATGAAACTTAAAGACAAACGTGTCATGGTTGTTGGTATGGCTCTTTCCGGTTTGGAGGCGGCAAAATATCTTTTGCATCACGAGGCGAAGGTTTCTATATTCGATTCAAAAGAAGAAAGTGAGCTAAAGGAAGCCGTCGATTATCTTGAGAACATTGATGTTAAAGTTGAGACGGGCGGGAATCCCGAATCTGCAGAAGGCTTCGATTTGATTGTCTTAAGCCCCGGCGTATCGACCGAGTTGCCTTTTATAAAAGAAGCTATAGCCAGTGGAGTTGAGGTAATTGGAGAATTGGAATTGGCAGGAGCCGTTTCGCGCGGCAAGGTAATAGCGATAACTGGAACAAACGGAAAGACTACTACAACGGCGTTGACGGGAGAAATTTTTAAAAAAGCCGGTAAGGATGTTCACGTTTTGGGCAATATAGGGATCCCGGCGATAATCGTATCGGACTTGACGAATGAAGAAAGCTATTTAATAACAGAAGTCAGTAGCTTTCAGCTTGAATCCATAAAGAGCTATAAGCCTGCGACCGCAGCCATATTGAATATTACGCCCGACCATTTGAACCGTCACGGAAGCATGGATGCATACATAGCTGCCAAGAAGCGTATTTTCATGAATATGATAGATGGACAAATTATACTTAATTACGACAATGATATCACTAGAAGAATTGGGAAGAATATTGAAGTTAAAGGCTTGGAAATTATCTTTTTTTCCACATCCGAGGAATTGGAAAATGGTGTTTATGTTTCAAACGGAGAGATATGCATAAATCGTTTTGGATTAAAAAAAACCGTATGCAGGACAGACGAGATATTCATACCCGGAAGGCATAATTTAGAAAATGCCCTGGCGGCTGCGGCGATTGCGGATTGCCATGGTATAGCTATGAAAACAATTAGGGAAAGTCTTATGACGTTCGAGGGCGTAGAGCACCGCATAGAGTTTGTTGAGGAGATAAGAGGAGTCAAGTATTACAATGATTCAAAGGGAACAAATCCGGATGCGTCCATAAAGGCGATTGAAGCCTTCGATGGACCAATCGTTTTAATTGCGGGAGGAATGGATAAGGGAAGCGATTTTTCTATGTTAATTGAATCCTTCAATATGAAAGTTAAGGAAATGATAGTATTGGGTGAAACGAAGGAAAAAATAATTGCAGCTGCTGCGGAAAATGGATTTCACGACATATTTAGAGTCGAGGATATGGAGTCGGCTGTTAGAAGGGCTAATGCGGTTGCGGAAAAGGGCGATTGTGTTTTGCTTTCTCCTGCGTGTGCAAGTTGGGACATGTACAAAAGCTATGAATATAGGGGAAAGGATTTCAAGGACAGAGTGAAAGAATTGAGGGATTGATATATGAAATCAAAAAACAAAATTGATGTGTATCTGTTGAGCCTGATTTTAATATTGGTAAGCATAGGGGTAATAATGGTATTCAGTTCGAGTTATTACTATGCACTGGATAAAATGGGAAACATATACTATTTCTTGATAAAGGATGTAATATGGGTGTTCCTTGGACTTGCCATAATGTTTGTATTTGTTATGATTGATTATCATGTTATTGAAAAAATTTCACCTGTTGCATATTTAATCGGCTTGGCCTTGCTTATATTGGTTCTCACATCATTTGGAGTTGAGATAAACCATGCAAGAAGATGGCTTGAATTAGGGGGATTTCGTTTTCAGCCTTCGGAAGTTGCGAAGCTATGCCTGATTGTTTTTTTGGCATATAGCTTGTCAAAAAACAATAATAAAATAAACAAGTTTTTTAAGGGAAACCTACCATATCTAGCAATGGCGGTACTTTATTCGGCACTTATCATTAAACAGCCAAACATGTCGACCTCAGTCATAATGATTCTGATTGCTTTTGCAATGCTTTTTGTTGCTGGCATGTGGTGGAGATATTTGCTTGGTATTATAGCTGCGGGTATTGCTTTGGGGTTTTACTTTATAAAAAGCAGTCCCTATAGATATCTAAGGTTTTTGAGTTTCAGAGATCCTTTCGCAGATGCCGCGGATAGTGGATACCAAGTTATTCAATCGCTTTATGCACTTGGATCCGGCGGATTGTTTGGTGTGGGGCTCGGGAAGGGCATGCAAAACAAGCTGTACATACCTGAACCGCAGAATGATTTCATTTTTGCGACTATAGGTGAAGAGTTGGGCTTAATAGGGTGCCTTATAGTAATGGGTCTTTATATGGCATTGATATGGAAGGGTGTAAAAATTGCGCAAAATGCACCGGATCTTTTCGGGACGCTTCTAGCGACAGGCATCGTGTCAATGATAGCCTTTCAAGTGATGATTAATATTGCAGTGGCGACATCGTCAATGCCGGTTACAGGTATTCCGCTTCCATTTATAAGCTATGGAGGGAGTTCCATGATTATACTTATGACTGAAATGGGTATACTAATGAATATTTCCAAACAGGGAATGAGGGTGGCACAATGAAGATAATTATTACAGGAGGTGGAACCGGAGGCCATGTGTATCCGGCTCTTTCGATTGCTGATGAAATAAAAAGAAGAAAGCCGGATGCAGAAATAATTTTTGTTGGAACCGAGAAAGGCCTTGAGAGCAGGGTGGTCCCGGAGGCCGGTTATAGATTGGAAATAATCGAAGCAGCTGGATTGAACAGAAGAAGCATTCTGAAAAATGTAAAGGTTGTTTTAACTATTTTCAAGGGATTCGTTCAATGCAAGGATATACTCAAGAAATTCAAACCTGAACTTGTCATAGGAACAGGCGGGTATGTGTCAGGACCAATGGTGTTTATGGCTTCGCTAAAGGGTATTAAAACTTGTGTTCATGAGCAAAATGCATATCCTGGAGTGACGAATAAATTGCTTGGACTGATTGTTTCGGAAATAATGACTGGGTTTGAAGCCTCTGAGAAATTTTTTGTAAGAAAAAAAAGAGTTCATTACACGGGAAATCCCGTTCGAAAAGAGTTTTACGAAACAAATAAAACCGAAGCGAGAAAAAAACTGGGTATTCCCCATGAGCAGTTTCGAGTGCTCAGCATGGGAGGAAGCGGCGGGGCCTGCGTTCTGAATGGGATGATTAAGGAAAGCATGGAGAGTTTAAAAGGCAAAAAGATTCATTTTACTCATATAACCGGTAAGCGCTATTATGAAGAATTCATAAAGGATTTCGATTGCGAGGATGATAGTATGGTAATCCATCCATATATTTCGGATATGGCTGTTCATATGGCTGCATCTGATATTGTTATTTCAAGAGCAGGGGCTATAACCGTTGCGGAAATACTTAAACTTGGCAAACCGTCATTATTGATTCCTTCGCCAAACGTTACAGGCAACCACCAGTTTCATAATGCTTCTGCTTTAAAGGAATCCGGTTGCGCGGTGCTAATGGAAGAAAAGAATCTTACCGGGAAAAACTTGGCAGAAACAATATTGCAACTTTATGAAGAACGGGATAGAATCAGGAGCATGGAGAAATGCGCTGGTTTTTACAAGAAAAGCGATGCGACTAAGTCGATAGTGGACAGGATGATGTAACAGTGAAGCGCAAAAATACCTTTAAGATAGCAATTGCAATTGCGGTTTTTATTGTCGCGATTTATACAATAGTTTTCATGACGAATATATTTATCGTAGAGAACTGCAGCATTATGCCCAAAATAGCAACCGTTTATGACGATGCATTGTCGGAATCAATATTGGGGCAAAATATTTTTATTTTGAATGCAGAAGAAGTCATGACGATGCTCGAAGAAAACCCGGAGGTAAAGTCAGTAACATTAAGACGCCATTTTCCTGATTCAATAGAGATAGATGTAATTTTGAGAGAAAAAATTATTCAAGTAGAATATATGAATGGAACTATAGGGATAGCAGCAGATGGCTATGTAATGGATTATGAGCCATTCCCAGAAGAAGGGTTAAGCGGTGATTACCTTAGGGTAAAGGGTTTTGAATTTGAAAGATTCGCAAGGAATTCGGTCATAGTGACCGATAAATACGAGGTTCTTGAAAATATTATAATGCTTGCGAAATTTCTCAAGAATGATATTGAAGAAAAAACCGATTTTGTATTTATTGAGGATAATCATTTGATTTTGCAGATACAAAAGGACTTTTTGGTGGATTTCGGGCTTCTTGACGATCCAATTGAAGACAAATTGGAAAAAATGAAATTAATTTTGCAAGATTTAAGTAGCAAGAATATCAATAGAGGTATAATCAACATGAGATATGAAAAAAACCCGGTTTATTATCCGATTTACTAGGAGTGGTTGTATGAAAAGATTTGACGTAAAAACAAAAATAACAATAGGCTTTATAAGCATTGTGCTTGGCATGGTTTTTTCAATTCAATACAAAGCAGTAAACAGCAGTTATCTAGAAGGTCTTTTCCCAAGCCAAAGGGCTATACAGCTTGAGAATGAATTGAGCAATACAATAGCTGAAAAAGAAACATTGCAGGAACAGCTTGAATACTACGAATCTGAACTGCGAACCATCAAAGAATCTGAATCAAAAGAAAGCGCTGTAATAAAGAGCCTGAATGACGACATATTGAAGTTTAGGGTTGTTGCCGGACTTGAAGATGTAGAGGGAGAAGGTATACAAGTTATAATTGAAGATCCGTTGGAGAATATTGAATACTCCAGAGAGAACGGGAGTGTAATTATGTACAATTACGATTTGATTCTCTCTATGCTCAATATACTCAATGCTGCAGGTGCTGAAGCTGTGTCGGTTAATAACCAAAGAATAATAGCAATGACCGAAATACATCTTGCCGGAAACAATTTGAATATAAACAATGTGCCTACAGCTCCGCCTTTTGCGATAAAGGCAATAGGAAATTCTGACACGCTTGAGGCTTCGTTGAATATAAGATATGGAATCGTGTGGGAAATGCGCGAAAATTATAAGTTGCAAGTGGGCATAAAGAAATTTGAAAACATAGTGATTGAAAAATACAAGGATGTAATAAAATTCAGATATGCCGAGCCGGTGGAATGATATGAAACGGTGGCTTATGAAAATGAGCAACAAATTTTATATCTTTATTATGGCATGCATAGTAGGGTTGTTTACGGCTCTTTTGTTGAGCAATGCATCAAGCGAGTATAAGATAATACCTTTCAAGCTAATAAACGATTACAAAAGAGTGATTGAAATAGAGCAAGTGGAGATAAAATCCTTAGGAAACCTTCTAGTAGAAACAAAAGAGAAAATTAAGAATATCAAGGATGAGCAGGCCAAAGGAAATGTTCAATCATTGCTAGAGCAAGAAGCAGATGAATATAAGGCTGTTGCAGGGTTATTGGGGCTTGAGGGGCCAGGTGTGCTCGTGCTGCTTAGTGACGGAGAAAGGGAACTGATTGAAGGAGAGGATCCAAACAATTTGCTTGTCCATGACATAGATGTATTGAACATAGTAAATGATTTGAAAATTGCTGGAGCGGAAGCAATTTCGCTTAACGGACAAAGAATAATTTCCGTAAGTGAAATCAATTGCGCCGGTCCAACAATAAAGATAAATGACCAGGTTTATTCGCAGCCCTATATTATTAAGGCGATTGGCAATTCCGATTATCTGCAGGCTGCAATAAAGGCACCGGGGACCTATGGAAATCTATTAAAGCAGGTAGGTCTTTTCGTAGAAGCAAATACTAGTGTAAGTATAGGTATACCATCTTATGAAGAGCCGTTGGATTACAATTATATGAAAGTAGTTGAAAGGAATGATAAACCATGATTGTTGCTTTGGTTGGAATAATAGTCGGATTAGGAATTGGTTTTTATTTACCTGTAACATTTCCGGCTCAATACTCACTGTATCTTTCGATTTCCATAATAGCTGCTTTTGATTCTATATTTGGAGCTGTACGCGCAAACCTGGAAAATAAATTTGATACGCTTATTTTCACAACGGGGTTTTTCGGGAATGCCTTTCTTGCAGGTATGCTGGCGTATATTGGGGATCAATTGGGTGTTCCCCTGTATTATGCGGCGATTGTAGCTTTTGGTGTCAGGCTATTTGAAAATTTTGCCTTTATCAGGAGGTACTTCATATCAAAATTAAGAGAATGAGAGCTATATGAAGTGTTTTGTGTTACAATCAATAATAAATAAGCGTGGATTTGCAAGTGATAAATAGTTGATAAGGGGGGTACTAAATGTTGGAATTTGATACCGATATTGAGCGATTTGCACAAATAAAAGTTGTTGGAGTTGGTGGTGGCGGAAACAATGCCGTTAATCGAATGATTGATGCGAACTTAAAAGGCGTGCAATTTATTGCCATAAATACAGATAAACAGTCGCTTTTCTCTTCCAAGGCGGAATTCAAAATACAGATAGGAGAAAAAATCACTCAAGGTCTTGGAGCCGGAGCAAACCCTGAGATTGGCAAAAAATCTGCCGAAGAAAGCCGTGATGAAATAGCGCAGGCATTGAATGGTGCAGATATGGTGTTTGTAACTGCAGGAATGGGTGGCGGAACAGGAACTGGAGCAGCGCCGATTGTTGCTGCAATTGCTAAGGAAATGGGAATTCTGACGGTTGGAGTCGTTACTAAGCCTTTCGGATTTGAAGGTAAAGTAAGAAAGCAGCATGCCGAAGCCGGAATAGAAAGATTGAGTGAAACAGTAGATACGCTTGTTACTATACCGAATGACCGTTTGCTTCAGGTTGTAGGGAAGAAAGCGTCCATAATGCAGGCGTTTCAAGTGGCGGATGATGTATTGAGGCAAGGCGTTCAAGGCATTTCCGATTTGATATCGATACCCGGACTGGTAAACCTTGATTTTGCTGATGTTAAAACAATCATGCATGAACAAGGATTGGCACACATGGGCATAGGCAAAGCAAGCGGAGAAGATAGGGCGAAGGAAGCAGCGAGGATGGCTATTCAAAGCCCTTTGCTGGAAACGACTATCAATGGTTCAAAAGGAGTATTGCTTAACATAACCGGGGGAGCCGATTTGGGCTTATTTGAGATAAATGAAGCAGCCGAATTGGTTTCAGAAGCGGCGGATCCTGATGCAAATATAATTTTCGGGGCTGTAATAGACGACGATATGAAAGACGAGATTAGAATAACTGTCATTGCTACAGGATTTGACAAATATATAGGGGTTGCTACTGAGACATTAAAAAAAGAAGAGCCCCAAGAAGAAGTGAAAGTGAGAACTGTTGCATTGGAAGAAACAGATTCCGAGAATGAAGAATGCGACGATGAAATAGAGGAATGCCAGATTGAAATCGTTGAAGAGGGTTTTTCAAAATCAAATGATGATGGATTTGAGGTATTGGATATTCCGACATTTTTGCGGTCGAAAAGAAATGCGTTGTAGTTCTTTATAGTTGAAAGGAGGTAGTTCATGAATTGTCCATTTTGCAGCAATAGTGAAACAAAAGTGATTGATTCTAGACCGACAGACGAAGGGAATTCAATTAGGAGAAGGCGTGAATGCCTCGAATGCAAAAGAAGGTTCACGACCTATGAAAAAATTGAGGAAATCCCACTTGTTGTTGTTAAGAAAGACATGAGCAGGGAATCTTTCAATCGCGATAAAATAAGGAATGGAATCATAAAGGCTTGCGAAAAAAGACCTGTTTCGCTGCAAACAATTGAACACATTGTTGATGAATTGGAAAAGGAATTGCAAAGTTCTTTGGAAAAGGAAATAGAATCGGTGCATATCGGAGAATTGGTAATGCAGTATTTGAAAGATACCGATGAAGTTGCCTATGTCCGCTTTGCGTCTGTCTACAGACAATTCAAGGATATTAATACCTTCATGGATGAATTGAAGAAAATTTTAAACGAAAAGGATGCATAAGAATGGGAAAATGCGATGCGATTCGCGATGGCATGGTAGAGTATGTTAAAGAGGGAAGCATAGGAGAAGAAGCTGGTATTGAAAAGGGAGATCGGCTGGTAAGCGTAAACGGTTCTAAAATCACGGATATATTGGATTATATATATCTGACGAATGATGAATATCTTCTTGTGGAAGTAGATAAACCTAGTGGAGAATTGTGGGAGATAGAAATAGACAAGGAATATGATGAAGATCTTGGGTTGGTTTTTGTTTCTCCGACCATTGATAACATATTACGTTGCCATAATAAATGTTTGTTCTGCTTTGTGGATCAAATGCCATCAGGCATGAGATCCTCATTGTATGTAAAGGATGATGATTACAGACTTTCAGCCTTGCATGGAAATTTTGCCACTTTTACGAATCTTGATAAAAAAGATATAGATAGAATAATTAAGTTTCACATATCGCCAATCAATGTTTCGGTACATGCGACTGACCCTGAAGCGAGAATTCGCATGATGGGAAACAAACATGCAGGGGAGATAATGAAGCAAATCAAAGTTCTTGCCGACCATCATATCCCTATTAATGGGCAAATAGTGCTTTGCCCCGGTCTAAATGACGGAAAAGTGCTTGAGAATACATTGAACGATTTGGAGATTTTTTTCCCCGATTTGCAGAGCTTGGCTATTGTCCCTGTAGGCATAACCAAGTTTAGAGAAAATCTTTACAAATTGGAAAGAGTAGACAAATCAAAGGCTCGGGAAGTAATTGCGCTTGTTGAAAAGAAGCGTAAGGAATTCAAGAAACTCTATGGCAAGGCGTATGTGCATCTGTCCGATGAATTCTATATAGTAGCGGAGATGGATTTTCCTTCCTATGACGAATACGATGGCTTTCTGCAGATCGAAGATGGGGTAGGTATGGTAAGAAAATTTGAAAGACAGATACATGATGCGTTGGGAAAAATCGGGTCGGTGTCAATGGAAGGTTTAAAAATAGCAATGGTTACAGGGGAGCTTTCATACGTCTTCATAAGAAGAATTGCAGATATTCTTGAGGTAAAAATGGGGGGTCTGTCCATAGAAGTTGCAAAAGTCGAAAACGATTTTTTCGGAAAAAGCATTACGGTTTCAGGCCTTGTAAGTGGAATGGATTTGACAAAAAAACTTGCTGAAATTGAAGAAAAAATAGTGCTGATTCCGGGTGTGATGATAAAGGAAGGTACAAAGTTGACTGTTGACGACATGGATATCGATGAAATAGGTAAAAGATTCATGAAAGAAATAATTCCGGTTGAAGTTGACGGATTTATGTTGGTTGATAAGATTGTTAAATTGAAGAATCGGAGTTGATTATATGACGAAACCAATACTAGCTATTGTTGGAAGACCTAATGTTGGAAAATCTACATTTTTTAATAAAATTGCAGGAAGAAGAGTGTCTATTGTCGAGGATAAGCCTGGAATAACCAGAGACAGGATATACATTGAAGCGGAATGGCTTAATCACAAATTCATTATGATTGATACAGGAGGCATTGAGATTGTAGGCGAAAATATCATAATGGACAATATGAAAAAGCAGGCAGAATTGGCTATAGAAACAGCTGATGTGATTTTATTCATGCTTGACGGAAGAGAAGGGCTGACTTCAACAGATGAATATATCGCCGATATGCTTAGAAAAACAAGAAAGCCTGTATTGCTTGTAGTCAACAAGGTAGACAAAATAACATCCATAAATGATACGGTACTCGATGCATATACATTGGGTATTGGAACTCCTATGGCAATTTCATCTGCAAACGGCTTGAATCTGGGAGACCTGCTAGACGATGTAGTAGGGCATTTTCCTGAATCAGCCGGTTATGCGGAGGAAGAGGATGTTGTTAAGGTAGCCCTAATAGGAAAACCGAATGTTGGAAAATCATCGATAATAAACAGAATACTGGGTGAAGAACGAGTAATAGTAAGCCACATATCCGGAACGACAAGAGATGCAATAGATACGCCATTTGAACAAAACGGAAAAAAATATATACTGATTGATACGGCTGGAATAAGAAGAAGAGGCAGAATACATGAAAATGTTGAAAAGTATAGCGTAATACGGTCCTTAAGCGCAATAGAAAGGGCTGATGTATGTTTTCTTGTTCTTGATGCAGAGGAAGGAATATCGGAACAGGATAAACGCATCGCCGGTTATGCTCATGAAGCTGGACGCGCAATGGTTATTGTGGTGAATAAATGGGATGCAATAGAGAAGGGCAACAAGACATATGATGAATTTGTCAAAATCATCAGAAATGAGATGGCTTATTTGTCTTATGCTCCAATTATATTTATTTCGGCAAAGACAGGAAAAAGAACTGAAAAGCTGATTGAACGCATTGATTTTGTGCATAGCGAATATAGCAAAAGAGTTTCTACCGGTGCGCTGAACGATTTATTGAACGAAGCTGTCTTGCTAAATCAACCTCCTTCGGACAAAGGAAAGCGTCTTAAGATTTATTACATGACACAAGTTTCAGTGAGGCCTCCAAAATTCGTGCTCTTTGTCAACAAAAGGGATTTGGCGCATTTTTCGTACGTTAGGTATCTTGAAAACAAGGTAAGAGGTGCATACGGATTTGATGGTACGCCAATAGTTTTCGAGGTGAAAGAAAAAATAAAAGAAATTTAAAAAGCCGACAAGGAGGTTTTTATGAAAAAGAAAATTGCGATTTTGGGTTCCGGCAGCTGGGGAACGGCGATTGCAATAACTTTAAATGGTAAAGGACATGAGGTTGTTGTATGGGACAGGAGCTTGGAGCACATAGAGCAAATAAAAGAAACCAGGGAAAATAAATTTTCCCTGCCAGGCATAAAGATAGACAAAGAAATTATTTTTACCAATGACATAGAAAAATGCTTGCATATGGCGGAAATTGTCATTTTAGCTGTTGCATCACAGGGTTTAAGAAGCACACTGGAAAGAATTAAACCGGAATTGATGGGAGACAAAATCATTGTTAATGTTTCAAAGGGAATTGAAATAGGTACATTAAAGAGAATGTCAGAGGTAGTGAACGAGTTTTTTTCGAAAAATCCTTTTGCAGCGCTTAGCGGACCTTCCCATGCAGAAGAGGTATCAAGAGGGATGCCGACAACACTGGTGGCTGCGTCTGAAAACTTGGAATTGGCTGAATTGATTCAGGATTTGTTTATAACCGAGAGACTTAGAGTTTATACCAATACGGATGTTTGTGGAGTTGAGATTGGAGCATCGCTAAAAAATGTTATTGCTCTGGGAGCTGGCATAAGCGACGGATTGGGATATGGAGACAACGCAAAAGCCGCTTTGATGACGAGAGGCATAGTTGAAATCGCCCGTTTGGGACAAGCCATGAATGCGAATGTCGATACATTTACGGGGCTTACCGGAATAGGTGATTTGATTGTAACATGCACGAGCATGCATAGCCGAAACAGGAGATGCGGCATATTGTTAGGCGAGGGCATGAAAACGGATGATGCTGTAAAGAAAATTGGGATGGTAGTAGAGGGAATCTACACAACGAAATCTGCATTTGAATTGGCTAAAAAACATTCGGTGAATATGCCTATAGTTGATGAACTTTATAGTGTCCTTTATGAGGATCATGATGTAAAAGAATCTGTAAACAATCTTATGACACGATTGAAAAAACATGAGATGGAGTCGACCATGAAAATCAATTGACAATAAACTAACAAACAATATTGAAAGTTGCAGATTTTTATGCCATAAATGTATTTAAAGAATTCTATGGTAGAGAAGGGATGTAAATGCAGGTACTGGAATATACGTTGGGAACGGCAGTTTTGTTGTTGATTGTTTCTGTTGCGGGATATTTTGATGGAATTTAGAGTTATACATATAAAAAAATTAAAAATCGTATCGAGATATGGTAAAATTACATAAGGCTACTTAGTAGCCTTATATTTATTTTATAGGGGATTGCCATGAGAAAAAGCAAAACAAAGAACCAATTATTTGAATACGGCATTTTCCTGATAATAATATTATTCTTCTGCTATAATATATTGGGGTTGCTTGGCAGTTTCGGAAGCGCCGAAGAACCGTATATCGTGGAATACGGAAGTATAGTGCAGGAAAATGAATATGATTGCCTTATACTAAGAGATGAGACTTTAGTGTTTTCTGAGAAATCGGGAGAGGTAAATTACAAGGTGAACGAAGGCGACAAGGTAAGAAAAGGATATAAGCTCTATGAAATCGGACCGGCAGAGGTTAATGAAAATAGTAAGGAAGATACCCCGTTTCTTGATATAAAGACGGCGGGAGAATATATGAGAGTTTCATACGATACGCTTGATGTACAGAAACAGGTGCAAGATATACGGCGTTTATCGGCAAATGGAATATATGAAGGTATAACTCTTATAGAACACGCAATCGATGAAAAAATAATGCAAACCGGAAAAAAAGAGTTTTCTGAGGAACCCGTAGAACGCTACAGCGGTACTTATTCGCCGATGTCTGGAATTATTTCGTTCAAGGTTGATGGGTACGAAGAAATCCTGAATAGGAAAAGCGTGAGAATGTTGGATATGGGAAAGGTTTATGGGGAAAACATAGATTCAACAAGCATAAAGGTAAAAAAAACAGATACTGAGGTTCCTATCCTTAAAATTGTCGATAATTCTGTTTGGTATGTTTATGTATATACCGACCTCCGAAATATTGATCGTTTTAAAGAGGGCGCAAGAGTAAAGATTGTTTTTGAAGACGAGGATGTCGATGCCGCGGTAATTGAAACAAACAGTGAAATAGGAAATTGTTTTGTGATTCTAAGGATAAATGAACAGGCAAGTGCTTTGTTTGGAACACGAATGACAAGAATGCATATCATAAATAAAAACATTGTTGGTTTGATTGTGCCGGCGAATGCACTTGTTTACCAAGAAGATGAAATAGGAGTATTGATAAAAGACCTTAATGGCAAGGCCGTTTTTAAACCGGTGGGAGTCAAGGGAGCGAACAGTGAATGGGCGGTTGTAAGTGATGGTGTATTTTACAGGAAGGATGAAGAGGGAAATGAGGAGTCTGTAAACACTGTGAAAGTCTATGATGAAATAATTGTTGACATTAGCGAATAGGAGGGTGATATGGGGATAGAAAAAAATCTGGATGAAATAGAAAAGAATATTGCCGATGCTTGTGAAGCGAAAAATATCGCGAGATCCGAAATACAATTGGTTGCTGTGACAAAAACTATTGGAGTTGAAAGGATTAGCGAAGCAATAAGCTTTGGAATCTCTGCTCTTGGTGAAAACAAAGTTCAGGAGATAATGAACAAGTATGATAAAATCGATAAGAGTGCCCAGTGGCATATGATTGGACACCTGCAAACAAACAAAGTGAAATATATAATTGACAAGGTGGAAATGATTCATTCAGTCGACAGTATTAAACTTGCGAGAGAAATTAATAAGAGGGCTGAAAAAGCGGGCACAACGATGGATTGTCTGATTCAAATCAATATTGGCAATGAAGAAAGCAAATATGGAATAGATTACGATGAGACTGAATCGTTTCTTGATGAAGCCGGTAGTTTGAAGAACCTTAGAATTTGCGGGTTGATGGCAATTGCTCCACATTTTGACAACAACGAAAAAGTTAGACCCTACTTCAAGAAGATGAACGATTTGTTTGAGAAAATGAAAAGTGAAGGCCATAAAAAACAAATGGTATACCTGTCAATGGGCATGACTCACGATTATCTTACAGCCATTGAAGAAGGCGCGAATATAGTCAGAATAGGCACAGGTATTTTCGGTGAAAGGAATTACCTAAAATAGGAGGAGCTAAAATGAGCGTAATTGATAAAATCAAGTTTTTCATGGGAATTGACGACATTGAAGATGATGAAGTGGATGAGATGGAAGAGGATGAAATTTTTTCAGAACAAAGCATAGAGCAGCCAGACACCAAAATTAGAGGGAATAAGATTTTGAACATACATACTAACCAGCAGATGCGTGTAATTGTTCATGAACCTAAAGATTTTGAAGAGGTGCCGGGCATAGTGGATAATTTAAAGAACAACAAGCCGGTTGTAATTAATCTGGAAGAGCTAGAATATGAATTGGCAAAAAAAATATTCGATTTCCTTAACGGAGCAGTATATGCTTTAGAGGGAAAGATACAAAAAATTTCAAAGGGCATTTTTATCATTGCTCCCAAAAATGTAGAGATACAAGGAGACTTTAAAAGAGAAACAGATGAAAAAGGGATTTTCCCTTGGCAAAAGTAGAATACTATGGAGGAACATATGTGGATTATAAAAGAGTCGATTTATAAATTTGTAGAAGTAGTGAATTTTCTTATTATTGCAAGGATTATACTATCTTGGTTTGCACGGGATTATTCCAACCCGATTTTTAAAATGCTGTATAACCTGACAGAGCCGATTCTTTCGCCTTTTAGGAACCTTTTATTTAAGATGGGCATTGGCGGAAGCACGGTTGATTTTTCTCCCATTTTTGCTATCCTGACGCTTGACATGGTAAGCCGCTTGCTTATAAGCATACTCTAAGATGCCAAGTAAAAGAGATATTGAATCATTTTTAAATAGGCAAAGCCATTTACGTCATTCTAAAGATGATACTTTCGAGATTTTGAAAGTGGTTTCAGCATACGAATCGGTTTCTAGAGGCCGCAGCGTTGATATGAGCGGATTCATTGGAAGAGGTCAATATAATCTGATTCGAGAGTTGATTTGTTCAATGTGTGAAAATGATGTGAATATGAGATTTGAAGGAGGATATCCCGATGCCGAAAGGGGAAGGATGGTCTTCTTAGGTCCAGGAAACACTTCGGTTTCAGAGTGGGGGCTGATAGTCTTGGAATTGAGCCTAAACGATGTTGTGGGGCACAGGGATGTCTTGGGAGCTATGCTTTCGCTTGGAGTGCAAAGATCACTTATTGGCGATATTGGTATAAGAGGGTCAACCGTGTATGTTGTTGTGTCAGAGGATATGGCGGATTTCATAATGATGAATATAAGCAGGATTGGAAAGTCAAAGCTTGAATCGTCTGTTTCGCGATTCTGCGGAGAGATTGATTTCCCTAAGAGCTTGATAAAAGAGATTGAACTTGTTGCGGCATCTATGAGGGTTGATTTGATTTTATCAAAGATATTCGCGCAAGGCAGGAAGGATGTCAAAAATGATATTGAAAAGGGTAAAGTAAAGTTGAACGATTTCATTTTGGACACTGCGAATCATTCCTTGATGGAATCGGATCTGGTATCTTACAGAAAACATGGTAAAATCCGAATAGGCAAAATGAAGGGCACGACCAAAAAAGGAAACATAGTTGTTGAAATAAAAAAATATGTATGACAGGGGTGGGAAAATGATTAATCCGTTGGAAATTCAAGCCGTTGAATTTGGAAAAGCAATGAGAGGTTATCAGACGAATGAAGTTGACAAATTCATCGATGATGTTTTCAAAGACTATGAAATCATATACAAAGAGAATAAGGACCATAAGGAGCGAATCATATTGCTCGAAGAGCAGTTGGAAACTTATAAGAACATGGAAAAGACATTGAATGACACGTTGATATTGGCTAGCGAAACAGCGGAAACGTTAAGGAACAATTCCGTCAAGGAAGCCGAATTTATTAACAGTAAGGCTGAGGAAGAGGCAAAAAGAATAATCGAGAAGGCAAACGGAGAAGTAATGCGTATAAAGGGAGAATTTGACAATTCTAAGAAGCAGGTTATGATCTTTAATGAAAGATATAGAAACCTTTTAAAGTCGCAGATAGAATTACTGAACAAGTCAATGGATGACATATCCGAGTGACTTGAATGCTGGATTATTAGATTTAAACAACCCTCCTTATGGTGGGTTGTTTTTGGAAAACCGGGAGGACAATTTGAAATGAAGATAGGTGTTATTGGAGCCATGATAGAAGAAATACAGTGCATCATGGAGGCTATGAAAATTGAAGAGATGAAAAGCTATGCAGGAATGGTTTTCTACATCGGCATTGTGCATGATACAGAGGTTGTACTCGTGATGAGTGGAATAGGAAAAGTCAATGCTGCCCTTTGTGCTCAGATACTTATAACAAAGTTTCAAGTTGAAGGCATAATAAATACAGGTCTGGCGGGAGCATTGGACGAATCCTTAGAGATAGGGGATATTGTTGTATCAAATGAATTGCTTGAGCATGATATGGATGCGACGGGCTTTGGATATGAATTGGGGGTTATTCCCAGAATGGACAAATCGATTTTCGTAGCAGATCCAAAACTGATTGAATTGGCTGCAGGAGTGATTAAAGAAAAAAAGAGGGTGCATGTGGGAAGAATCGTTTCAGGAGATGTTTTTGTCGCAGATGCAAAAAAACGAATATATTTGAATAAAACCTTTGGCGGCTTATGCGCGGAAATGGAGGGCGCTGCCATTGCACATGTGTGTCATGTCAACAAAAAACCGTTTGTAATAATTAGGACAATTTCGGACAATGCGGACAATTCGGCAACAGAAAATTTTAGCGAATTTGTCAAAGAGCATGCCCACGAATCGAGCCGAGTTGTTATTGAACTGATAAAAAAAATGGAAATGGCGTAATATGGAAATGATAAGGATGGTTGTAGAAGCGAACGGAGAAGGGCGCAGGCTGGATACTTATCTCAATGAAAACCTGGAAGAATTTTCAAGAAATTATATACAAAAATTGATTTCAGAGGGAAATGTCATACAAAATGGTGAAAAAACACTCAAAAAAAACCATAGGTTAAAGGCTGGGGTCGTATTGGAACTTACGATTCCTGAGCCCGAGAAATTGCAGGTGGAGGCAGAAGATATACCGCTTGATATTGTCTATGAAGACGAATGGCTTCTTGTAATTAACAAGAGTAAAGGGATGGTCGTTCACCCGGCACCGGGAAATTACAACGGAACGATTGTAAATGCGCTATTATATCACTCAGATACACTTTCTTCAATAAATGGTGTAATTAGGCCGGGAATAGTTCATAGGATAGACAAGGACACTACGGGTCTTTTGGTTGTGGCAAAAAATGACATGGTGCATAGAAATCTTGCGAAGCAATTGAAGGAACATGGCATATCTAGAATTTATTATGCGTTAGTGGAAGGAAAGGTCAGTGAAAAATCGGGAACCATTGATGCGCCAATAGGCAGAGATCCGTCAAATCGGCTAAAAATGGCCGTTGTAGAAAAAGGCAAACCGTCTATTACCCATTTTGAAGTATTGCGCAGATTTGAAGGTGCAACGCTGCTAAAATGCAAACTGGAGACTGGAAGAACACATCAGATAAGGGTACATATGGCGTATATAGGACACCCTATTATTGGGGATTCCTCGTATGGATATAAAAAACAGAAACATGCGTTTGAAAGGCAGGCATTACATGCGAAGAGCTTAACATTCTTCCATCCTGTAGAAAAAAGAGATGTTACTTTCACATGTCCTATGGCAGAAGACATGAAAGAGCTTATAAAAAAGATGAAAGCTAGGGATTAATCCTGAGCCTTCATCTTTTTTAGTTCATTTTCGATAGGGGTGACATAAATTGACTTATGAAGCTTGATTGTCACAAGGCCGGGGGCGGCTCCCTTTATTTTCTTGACATTGCGAACCTGAGTATAGTCTACGGGAACATTGGATGAAAGTCGTGCCTTGCTGAAATAGGCTGCCACATTTGCCGCATCAACAAAGTCCTTTTCCTGAAGCAAACCATCATTTACCAGCACAACATGCGAACCTGGCATGCCCTTTGCATGGAACCAGAAATCATCTGATTTTGATACCTTGAAAGTGACACGTTCGTTTTGAGTGCTGTTTTTTCCTGCCATGATATTTTTGCCATTTCTGGTTGTGAAGGACATATATGTCTTGTTAAACTTTTCTACGACTTTCCCTTTTGCAAGTTTTTTGTCTTGAATGAAACCTTTGCTTAAATAGCCTTCCTTTGATAGCTCTTCGCGGATAGCCGTTATGTTTTCAATCTCGTATGAATTTTCGAGGTTTACAAGAACATTTTCCAAATAATCGATTTCGGATTTTGTGATGAGTATTTGTTTGTGCACCTGCAATTTTGCATTCTTGTATTTGTTGTATTTTTTGAAATACTTTTGTGCGTTTTTTGAAGGACTTTGCCTTTTATCAAGAGATATTTCAATGGGCTCATAGTTTTCGTAGAAATTTTCTAATTCGATAGATTCCATTCCTTGCCTTACTCTATGGATGTTGGATAGCAGAATATCTCCAGAAACCTTATATTTTTCATAATCAAGAGATTGTGTGTATTCTTCCTGAAGCTTCTGCAGTTTGCTTAGAGAGTGAGAAAGTTTTGATTTAACGAGTTTGTTTAAATTGGATGATTTAGCGTTAAGGGCCATGCTATTGTTCTTGTCAATGTAATATCTGTCTACTGCTTCGGACATTGAATCAAAGCCTTCGCGTTCGTAGATACTATTAGGATATATTGTAAGATTGCTTGCATGAAAGTCTTTTGGAAAGCTTTTTTCCATAAAAACGGTAGGCTTTTCTATTCCGTTATCAATTGATTTTCCAAAAGAAGAAATTGTCTTCCATAGCCTGATGGAGTCATCCATGTTAAAGATGGATGACTCCAATTGTGGATCAATGCCGGATCGCGCACAGAACTCCTTTGCCAATATCGGACTTACTCCCTTGAAATTAGTATAGATTACCTTGAAAATTTGTGCCTTATTGGAGCACACTATTTTATGAAAATCCTCTAGAGGACATTCATCGAAATTAATTTTACCCTGATCAGGAGGCAAGGCATATGCAAGCCCGGGAAGGACTTGACGCTGACGGCTTATGCTAGATGGAATCCGTCTGATGCTGTCGATTATTATTCCTTCCGAATCGACAAGAATGATGTTGCTGTGTTTTCCCATAAGCTCCACTACCAGGCGTTTGCTTTCAGCAAATTTCAATTCGTCTCGTGTGTTGAAATCGAAAAAGAGTATCCTGTCGTTGTCGTGCTGAACGACTGCATTCAATATTCCGCCGAGAAGATGCTTTCTGAGCACCATGCAGAAGAGAGGAGGAGCACTTGGATTCGTTTTATCCATGCCGGTCATTGCAACATAGGGTAGACTGGAATTTGCTGAAATTAACAGCTTATGAGTTTCGCGGCCTTTTTTCAATCGAAGCATTATTTGAAATTTGTTCGGTTGGTATATTTTATCGATTCTGGTTTCACACAAAATCGTATTCAACTCGCATTTAAGAGAGCGCGCAACGTATCCGTCAAATGGCATAAAATCACCCCTTCTTTTTGATATGGTCAAGTATATCATTTTTAAAGGCTAAAACAAATTTGATAATTTCTTGCATTAAAATTTGCTATAATATAGAAAAGGATACAGGGAGAGTGCAAAGTGAAATTTTCAAAAATGCATGGAACGGGAAACGATTTCATTATTACGGGGAAAGATGCGGTGACAAGTGAAAGCTCTGACGCAGCAGAACTTTCAAAGATAATTTGCCACCGCCATTTTGGCGTAGGAGCGGATGGATTCATGTTTTACATGGACTCAGATGTTGCTGATATAAAGATGCAGTACTATAATTCGGATGGAACGAAAGCGGAGATGTGCGGAAACGGTATAAGATGCTTCGCGAGATATGTATATGAAAAAGGGAAAGTTGAGAATACTGAATTTACAATTGAAACCGATGCAGGTGTCTATAAGGTTGCCGTAGAAGAAAAATGCTTGGTAGAAGTTGAAATGGGGAATCCTATTTCGGATGCTTGCAGCGTGCCGGCTATTGGGGGCCGCAGTGAAAAGTTCTTTAATGAAGAAATCGAAACACAGTTTGGGAAAATAGAAGTGAGCGCTGTGCGAATGGGTGTACCCCATACCGTTGTTTTTGAAGTGCTTGATGAGCCCCATGGCGTTGAAAAGTGGGGATGCGAGATTGAAAAACTAAAAAAAGTCTTTCCTGAAGGAACAAATGTGAATTTTGTAAAAGTGCTTTCTGAAAGCGAGATTGCAGTTGAAACATGGGAACGCGGTGCAGGCAAGACACTGTCGTGCGGAACAGGTGTATGCGCCTGCGCATACCTGGCTCATATTTTTGGATATGTAGGCGAAAAAGTCGATGTTAAGGTTCCGGGAGGAAGGTTGTCAATACGGATTAGCGAGAATTCATTGTATATGAAAGGCGAAGCCGTATTGATTTGCGATGGAGATTTTCATATGGAGAAATGTGATTTGTGATATAATAAATACTGGCGTTTATAGTTAATGCCACTTTATTTTTTTGAAAAAGGTGATTAATTTGAATACTGTTAAAAATAGAAAAAAACAGAAGGTTAGTACGAAACAAAAGAATGCCAAAAAACATTTGATTTTGCCATTTGCCATGCTTGCGGCTGGAATAATGCTTTTACTGAGCCTTTACACGGATTCTGCAGGCATTTTAGGTGAATGGTTAAAGAATGTTTTTGGAGGATTGTTTAACGGAAATGCCGCATATATGGCATTCGTCTTGATTTTGACAGCAGCCTTGCAGATGCTTGACAAGAACCGCGCGTTTAGAAGCTTTGTTGCGTTAGCGTGTTTTATTATTTCAGGGTCAGTTTTGCATGGAATTATGGGCAGCATCCCAAAGAGCTTTGACGCGAAAGAAATTGCAAGCTACTACGGCAGCGGAGTATCAGGCGAGGCCCCGGGAGTGGTTAATCGGATGATATATTCTATGTCGGTGAAGCTGCTTGGAACATATGGAAGCCTGCTATTGATAGCGATACTTGTATTGATAGGCGCTGCAATCATATTTGATAAATCGATTATGGAAATAGTAAAAGCGGCTGCAAGAGGATTGAAATGGGCTCTTGAAGTGCTGATGAAGTTGTTTTTAAAAATATTTACCAAAGAGGAATCACAATTTAAAGAGCGTAGAAAGAAAAAAGAAAGCGTCAAGAAGGAAGCAGTAAAGGAAAAAGAGGAAGAAACAGGAAAGCAAACATCAATAAAGGTAATAGATTATGCAAAAGAGTATAGTGAACGAAAAAACTCGGGCAAAGAATCTAAAAAAGAGGAGAAGTCCGAGATACAACGCGAGTCAAAAACAAAAGTCCAAAATGATGAAATCCATGAATTGCTAAAAACCAATAGCGAAATAGCAAAAACGGGCGTTCAGGAAAGCTATTTGAAGTACAGATTGCCAGGCTTGGAGTTGCTTGACCCATCACCTGAAGCTGGGAAAGGAATGGACAAGAAATCAGTTTTAAAGAAAGCCAAAAAACTCGAGCAAATACTTGACGATTTTGGAGTAGATGCGAAAGTAATTCAAGTCAGCAGAGGGCCGACAATCACGAGATACGAGATTCAACCTAAACCTGGGGTCAAAGTAAGCCGCATTGTTTCGCTATCCGATGACATAGCACTGAATCTTGCGGCAAGGAACATACGGATTGAAGCGCCTATCCCCGGCAAGGCGGCTGTTGGCATTGAGGTTCCAAATGATGGGAACTCCTTGGTATGCCTTCGTGAAATCATTGAAAGCAGTGTTTTTAAAGAGAAAAAAAGCGGATTGAACTTTGCACTAGGGAAAGACATATCGGGAAATCCAATAGTATCGGATCTTACGGAAATGCCTCATTTGTTGATTGCAGGAGCCACGGGGTCAGGCAAAAGCGTATGCGTAAACGCGCTGATAACAAGCTTGTTGTTTTCAAAAAGGCCGGATGAAGTGAAATTTCTGATGATAGACCCTAAGGTTGTCGAATTAAATCAATATAATGGCATTCCGCATCTCATCATGCCTGTTGTAACAGATCCGCAGAAATCGGCGGCGGCTCTAAACTGGATAGTGCGTGAGATGAATGAAAGATACAAGATATTTGCTGAAAACAATGTCAGAGATATAAAAAGCTACAACAAAAGTCAGGAAAACGAGAACATGTATCAAATAGTTGTGATAATCGACGAACTCTCGGATTTAATGATGGTTGCGCCGAGCCAGGTTGAGGATGCAATATGTAGAATAGCGCAAATGGCGAGAGCTGCCGGAATTCATCTGATTGTTGCAACTCAGCGACCGTCTGTGGATGTAATAACCGGAATAATCAAAGCAAATATACCGTCGAGAATTGCCTTTGCGGTTTCATCGCAGATTGATTCCCGAACGATTCTGGACATGGGGGGAGCGGAAAAACTGCTGGGGAAGGGAGACATGCTTCATTATCCTGTTGGACAGTCCAAACCGAGAAGGATACAAGGAGTATTTGTGTCAGAAATCGAAACCAAAAGAGTGCTGGGTTACATAAAATCACAAGTCGGCGAGGTTGAATATGAAGAGATACCCACCGAGACTTTTGCAAAAGACAATGTTGACGATACGGATGAACTATTGCCAGAGGTTATTGAAACGGTTGCCGCAATGGAGCAAATATCCATATCTATGCTGCAAAGGAGATACAGGATAGGATATAACCGCGCGGCTCGAATGATAGATGAAATGGAAAAAAGAGGAATAGTAAGTAAAAGCGACGGCAAAAAACCAAGAAACGTACTTATAAATGAGGGAGATTTGGAAAACAATTATGAGTAATATAAATCAAGCAGGTTTTGGAAAGAAAAATAAAAGATTTTTTATAGAAACGCTTGGATGCTCGAAAAACCAAGTTGATTCGGAATTTATGGCGGGCAGATTGATAAAAGTTGGATTCGAGATGACGAAGGATTTCAATGATGCCGATTATATAATAGTTAACACATGCGGTTTCATAGCCGATGCAATGGAAGAATCAATCAACATGATATTGGAGTATGGATCAATCAAAACGAGCGGTCAGACGCTTATTGCAGCAGGATGTCTTTCTGAAAGATTTGCAAAAGAAATTGAAAGAGAAATCCCTGAAATAGATATAATAGTTGGAGTTGCAAGATTCTTGGAATTGCCCGAAATTCTGTCCGATCACGAAAAAAACGGAAAGAGAATTGTGAGGGTGGGGGACATAGACAGATACGTTGAATATTGCGAAAAAGAGAGGGTAATTTTAAATCCGAGCCATTATGCATATGTAAAGATTTCAGAAGGTTGCGACAACAGGTGCACATACTGCACAATACCGGCGTTCAAGGGAAGATACAAGAGCAGACGAATCGAAGATATATTGTCAGAAGCCCAAGACTTGGCCGATAGGGGCGTAAAGGAAATAATTCTGATTGCGCAGGATACCACTAAATATGGAATAGACATATACGGCGAGTTCAAGCTGGTTGATTTGCTTGAAGCGCTTGTAGAAGTGCGCGGCATAGAGTGGATAAGAGTATTGTATGCTTATCCGGATGTATTGGATGAGAAACTTATCGATACAATAGGTAAACATGATAAAATATGTAATTATCTTGATATGCCGATTCAGCATTGCCATGACGACGTACTAAGAAAAATGAACCGCCATACCTCGGAAAGCGATATAGAAAGGGTTCTGGCAATGATTAGGAAGTCTGTTCCTGACATGTCAATTAGGACGACCATCATGGTAGGCTTTCCGGGAGAGAGCACGGATGCATTTGAAAAACTGATTGGATTCGTTGAAAAAAACAAATTCGACAAGTTGGGTGTATTTGAGTATTCGCCGGAAGAAGGAACGCCTGCCGCAAGCTTGGATTTTCAAATAGATTCGCAGACAAAGGCAGATAGGAATGCCCGAATAATGATGCTTCAATGCGATATTTCAAGTGAGGCAAATCAAAAAAAGATAGGGAAAACCTTCAGAACAATGATAGATGAAAAAGTCGAAAATGAAGCTGTTTACTTAGGAAGAACACAGTATGACGCTCCGGAAGTAGATGGATTGGTCTATGTCAATACAGATAGAGATCTTGCTGCAGGAGACTTTGTGAATGTGAGGATAATCGATGCGCTGGAATATGATTTGATTGGGGTGATTGACGATGAATCTGCCGAATAAGATAACTTTGACAAGGATTTTGATGGTGCCGATATTCATATGGGTGCTTTTGTCAGGAATAGAAAACTCAAGATTAATTGCGGCATTGATTTTCGCAATAGCTTCGGTGACAGATTTTCTTGATGGGTATTTGGCTAGGAAATATGACTTGGTGTCAGATTTCGGAAAGCTGATGGATCCTATGGCGGACAAGATACTCGTAGCATCTGCGCTTATAGGCATGGTACAGCTTGGGAGAATCACCGTATGGCCGGTAGTAATCATTCTGGCGAGAGAGTTTTTGATAACGTCTTTCAGATCACTGGCAGCATCAAAGGGATCGGTCATAGCAGCCAGCATTTGGGGCAAAATCAAGACAAATACACAAATAGTTGCAATAATATTATTAACGTTAACCAATAATGCGGTTGCCGATGTTGCGCTTTGGATATCTGTAGGATTTACAATTATGTCTGCGGTGGACTACATTGTCAAAAATAGAAAAGTCATATCTTAAAAAAGGGGAGCCTCATGGATGCAGCGATTTTAAATGTGGGAACTGAATTGTTGATGGGAGAAATAGTAAATACAAATGCGGCATACTTGTCGGAGCAGATGAAGAAATTTGGAATCAACGTATATTATCAAATTGTCGTTGGGGACAATCATAAAAGATTGCAAAGCGTACTGGGCATTCTTTCGGAAAAGGTTGATGTAATTATAATGACCGGAGGGCTTGGACCTACAAAGGACGACATGACGAAAGAAGCTGTATCGTCTGTTTTCAAAAGGGAGCTTAAGCAAAACCCTGAAGCAGTAAAGCAGATGGAAAATATAATGAAACGATACGGAAGATCCATTGATCAAATAACAGAAAACAATTATAGGCAGACATTTTTTCCGGAGGGAAGCAGAATCCTTAAGAATGACATGGGCTCGGCTCCGGGATTTATTTTGGAAACGGACGAAGGGAAAAAGGCTGTAATATGTTTACCGGGTCCTCCATTTGAAATGAAAGCAATGTTCAATGCTCATCTCAACGATTATTTTTCAAAAAAGTCGGATGTATGTATCCATTCGAGAGTGCTTAGGCTTTCCGGTATAGGAGAGTCAAAGGTAGAGACCGAATTGATGGATTTGATTGAATCACAGGAAGACCCGACGATTGCAACATATGCGAAGCCGGGTGATGTAGCAATAAGGGTTGCTACCAAACAAAGAAACAGAGAGTCGGCGGAAAAAGCGCTGGAACCGACGATAAGAGAGATAAAAAGGCGTTTGGGCCAATATATTTATTCGGAAGAAGACAGAGAATGGAATGAAATGGTAATAGACCTCTTGAAAGAAAAAAACTGGAAGATTTCTACTGTGGAATCTTGCACGGGAGGATTGCTCGCATCGAATTTTGTAGATGTGCCGGGAGCTTCAGATGTTTTTGAAGAGGGATTTATAACCTATAACAACAGTTCAAAGGAAAAACGGGTTCGCGTAGGCAAAAAAATATTGAATGAATTCGGAGCAGTGAGCATCCAAACTGCCGAAGCCATGGCAAGGGGCCTTTATGAAGAAGGAAAAAGCGATGTATGCATATCTGTAACCGGTGTCGCCGGACCTGAAGGCGGAACAGATGAAAAACCCGTAGGTCTTGTCCATGCGGCTTTTCTTGTAAATGGGAAACTAGAGATTGAAACCTACAATGTTCGTGGAGATAGACAAAGGATAAGGGCCTACACTGTCAGAAACATAATGAAAAAATTATACCAAATTTTAAAAAAGGTTGATTAATAGGAATATATGGGATATAATCAAAAAAAAGAACAAACGTTCGATATGAAAGGTGGGTGAATCCAGTTTCGCACTGGAACAATATGGACGAAAAGAAGAAGGCGCTTGATGCAGTATTGATACAAATAGAAAAACAATTCGGCAAGGGTTCAATTATGCGGCTTGGAGACGATGGAGCCAGAGCCAATGTTGAATCAATTCCGACTGGAATCTTGGAGCTGGACATTGCCTTGGGCATCGGAGGAATTCCAAAGGGTCGAATAATCGAGGTATACGGACCGGAATCTTCCGGAAAGACAACGGTATCGCTTCATATGATAGCGGAATCCCAAAAGAATGGCGGCAATGCGGCCTTCATAGATGTAGAGCATGCATTGGATCCTGTTTATGCCGGGCATTTGGGAGTTGACATTGACAATCTGATTCTTTCTCAGCCGGATACAGGAGAACAGGCGCTTGATATAGTGGAGGCTCTGGTACGAAGCGGTGCAATTGATATAATAGTTATTGACTCTGTTGCTGCGCTTGTTCCAAAAGCAGAGCTGACAGGCGAAATGGGAGATAGCCACATGGGTCTGCAGGCTAGGCTTATGTCTCAGGCAATGAGAAAACTGACTGCAATAATAAGCAGGTCGAGGACATCGGTTGTGTTCATTAATCAGCTAAGGGAAAAAATAGGAGTAATGTTCGGGAATCCTGAAACTACGACAGGAGGAAGGGCTCTTAAATTTTACGCATCGGTGAGGATTGATATAAGAAGGATAGGAAGTATAAAGCAGGGCGATCAGATCGTAGGAAACCGTACAAAAATAAAAATAGCGAAGAATAAAGTGGCTTCGCCTTTTAAAATAGCGGAATTTGATATTATGTATGGACTTGGAGTATCCCGGCATGGAAGTGTTCTGGATTGCGGAGTCAATGCGGAGCTAATAAAGAAATCGGGATCATGGTACAGCTATGGAGATGAAAGAATAGGACAGGGAAGGGAAAACTCAAAACTGTATATGATAGAGAATCCAGAAAAATTTTTAGAAATAGAGAAAAAAGTAAGGGATTATTACGGGCTTACAAAGGAACCGAAAACGGATGAAGGGCAAAATAAAAGCAAAAAAGAATAAATAGTAAAGAATATGGAAATTGCAAAGGTCGAAACATCCGCATGTTTTTTGCGTGAGGTTTCGACCTTTTTTGAGAAAGGGGCGGAGTGCATGAATGTTATAGGAGTTGAGGAAATAAACAAAAGAGTCCGCAGATTGACTACGGATGAGGATACAACATATTTATGCGATATTGCATGGATTAGGGAAAATGGCGTGGAGAGTGATTGCGCAATCAATGAAGAAAAAGAAAAAGAATTAAAAGAATTTACGGAGGCATATTCACTTGATCGTGCATTAAAATACATAGGATTCAAGAGAAGAACAGAAAAAGAGGTTGAGAATCATTTAATAAAAATTCGTGTACCCGAGGATGTTGTCGGTGTCACATTATTGAAGATGGTCGATTTTGGTATGATTGACGATAAAATGTATGCTCACGACTATATAGATGAGCTGATTGGCAAAAGCCAGTCTACATATGTAATAAAAATGAAATCAATAAAAAAAGGTCTTGATGCAGCGTTGGTAGAAGCAACAATGATAGAGATGAAGGTGCGTGAAAAAGAAGGCTACAGAGCATTTGCGCTGCTTAAAAAGAGATATGGTACAGGCGCTGTAAGCATTGATTCCATAAAGGCCAAGCAATACCTTTACAGGAAGGGATTTTCTGCAGATGCCATAAGTAAATCGTTGGAATATCATTTTGCGAGCATTGGCCAATAAGCTTGACATTAAATTGGAAAAGTTTTAAAATTACAAAGAGGATTCTATTAAACTGCCCGTTTTAGATTCTCGCGAATTGGGTTTTAACCGAGTTATCTCGGTTTTTATTTTTGATTATAATAATGGGAGGTGTATGTATATTATAAAAATATATTATTTAATTGTTGTTGCTGTAGTTCTTTTCCCCTTTTCATTTGCATTGGGATATTTATACAGAAAAAAGATTGCTGACGAAAAAATTCAAAGTGCTGAAGAAAAAGCGAGAAAAATTCTTTCTGAGGCCAATAAACAGGCGACGACTGCTAGAAAAGAAGCTTTAATAGATGCAAAAGAAGAAATTCACCGATTACGAAAAGATATGAACAAGGAAATTAGAGAAAGAAGAATTGAATCTCAAAAAACAGAAAACAGACTCAACAAGAGAGAAGAATCTTTATATACAAAGACCGAAGTTCTCGAAGAAAAAGAAAATAACATCATCAAGAAATTGAACGAAATAGAAATCAAGAATGGTGAGGTAGACGAACTTTTCAAGAAACAGATTGAGGAGCTTGAAAGGGTGTCTGGATTCACGGCCGAAGAGGCAAAGGAAATGTTGCTGAAGGATATAGAAAAGGAAGTACGGTATGAATCGGCAATAATGATAAAAGATATTGTATCAAATGCAAAAGAAGAAGCGGGTAAAAAAGCAAAAGAAATCTTGGCTTATTCTATACAAAAATATGCTGCTGACTATGTTGCTGAAAGCACGGTTTCTGTTGTAAATCTTCCGAATGATGAAATGAAGGGTCGAATCATAGGCAGGGAAGGCAGAAATATAAGGACTTTGGAAACCTTGACTGGTGTCGATTTGATTATAGATGATACGCCTGAAGCGGTTATATTGTCGGCTTTTGATCCTATAAAAAGAGAGATTGCCCGTATTGCGCTTGAGAAACTCATAGTGGATGGAAGAATTCATCCTGCAAGAATTGAGGAAATGGTAAACAAGGCTACTGAAGAAATTGATGAAAAAATTAAGGAAGAAGGAGAATCGGCGACTTTCGATGCTGGAATACACAACCTTCATCCTGGATTGATCAAATTGCTGGGAAGGTTGAAATACAGAACAAGTTACGGGCAGAATGTTCTGCAACACTCAATCGAAGTATCATCTTTGGCAGGCCTAATGGCCGCAGAGTTGGAAGTAGATGTTAAACTTGCAAAAAGAGCAGGATTGCTTCATGATATCGGAAAAGCTCTTGATCACGATATGGAAGGTACTCATGTTGAAATCGGCATGGATGTTCTCAAGAAATATGGTGAGTCAAAGGAAGTTATACATGCCATGTCTACACATCATGGCGATTATGAGCCGCAGACTGTTGAAGCAATATTGGTAACAGCTGCCGATGCAGTTTCCGCAGCAAGACCGGGTGCAAGAAGAGAAACCCTTGAAACATATGTTAAGAGATTGGAGAAGCTTGAAGAAATAGCGAAATCATACGATCAAGTCGATAAGGCTTTTGCCATTCAAGCAGGTAGAGAAATAAGAATCATGGTAAAACCTGAAAAGATTTCAGATACTGAAATGATTTTACTTGCCAGAGAGATTTCAAAAAATGTAGAGAACGATTTAGAGTATCCTGGTCAGATTAAAGTAAATCTGATTAGAGAGACACGAACAGTCGATTATGCAAAATAAAGAATTTTGATTATTTATTTCATTAATTGGTTCTATAGCGGTTAATTTGGTTTTGTTATTTAACTGAAAGAAAAGCGGTTTGGATAAAAATACCAAACCGCTTTTAAACATTATTGTTGCAAAAAAAAACTACCATATGGTAGTTTTTTTATATTGCTCGTTCAACTTTGCCTGATCTTAAACATCTTGTACATACGGAAATTTTCTTGGGAGAACCGTTTACAATTGCTTTAACTTGCTTAGTATTGGGCGCCCACGCTCTTTTATTATGTTTATTTGAGTGGCTTACCGCATGTCCGGTAATTTGACCTTTACCACATATATCACATTTTCTGGACATTTATATTGACCTCCTTTAATGATTTTTAGATAACAACATATCCATTCTATCAAAAATCATTTTCGATTTCAATGGATATGCTGAAATCAAAAATTAAATATGATTAAATACAAAAGATTGATAATCCAATCTTGATACTGTATTATTATATAAGAGTTTTTAATATGGTGCAAGTAAAAAAGGAGGATAAACATGACTGCTCAATTGAAAAACGAATACGGCAGCATTTTCATCTGCAATGATGTTATTACAAATATTATCGGCATATCTGCCATGGAATGCTACGGGTTAGTCGGGATGGCCTCGAAATCTGCAACCGACGGCATTGTTAAACTATTAAAGAAAGAAAATCTGAATCAAGGTGTAAAAATAAATATCGATGAAAATAACAACATTTTTATAGATTTATTTGTAATAGTCCAATTCGGAACAAAGATTTCTGTCGTAGCAGAAAACATAATTGAAAAAGTGAAATATTCCGTAGAGAAATTTACCGGTTTAAATGTGAAAAAGGTTAATGTAAACATTGAAGAAGTAAGAGTTCAGGAATTCTAGGATTGGAGGGTTTTATTTTGAAAATAGAAACAATAAACGGAGACATACTGCTGGATATGTTCAGGCAGGCGTCTGCAACATTGAAAGCAAACAAAGATTTCGTAAACGATTTAAATGTCTTTCCAGTACCTGATGGAGATACTGGCACCAATATGTCAATGACATTCGAATCGGCGGTAAATGAAATGAATAAACTTAATGAGGTCTCGATTTTCGAGGTGACCGAAGCAGCCTCAAACGGTTCCTTGATGGGGGCAAGAGGCAACTCGGGCGTTATACTCTCACAGATACTGCGTGGATTTCATAAGGGATGCAAAGGCAAGACAATTCTTACTACGAGCGATTTCTCAATAGGGTTGATTTCAGCGGCAGACACCGCTTATAAAGCAGTTATGAAGCCTGTTGAAGGAACAATATTAACCATAATAAGGACTGCTGCAGATGCTTCTGTAATTCTTTCTGAAGAATATGATTACTTCGATGAGTTTCTTGAAAAGGTGATTGAAGAAGCGAACAAGGCATTGGCAAAAACACCTGAAATGCTTCCGGTGCTAAAACAAGCAGGAGTTGTTGATGCAGGCGGCCAAGGACTTCTTTATATACTCAAGGGGTTCTATGGAACAATAATTGGAGAAAAGGCCAAGGAAATTGAAACCGTGTTTCAAAACAAGTTTTCGAAGCAATTGACTCCAGTCGCAAATATTGGAAACATTGAGTTTGGATATTGCACAGAATTCATTGTTAAAGGGACGAATCTATCTGACGAGCAATTGAAAGAGGAAATAATAGATTTTGGAGATTGCATGCTTGTTGTTGGGCATGAAAAGATGCTAAAAGTCCACATCCATACTAACGAGCCGGGTTCTGTCATGCAAAAGGCTCTTTCGTATGGGGAGTTGATTGATATTAAAATTGACAATATGCGTTATCAGCACAACGAAAATCACTTTAGCGAAGAGGCTGACATTCAAGAAGATGAGAAGCCGATGAAAGAATATGGTGTATTGTCGGTTGCCATGGGCCAAGGAATAACCGAGATATTCAATGATTTGAATGTGGATAGAATAATTGAAGGCGGCCAAACTATGAACCCAAGTACTGAGGAATTGCTTGCCTCAATTGATAAAATTAATGCCGAAAAAATCATAATACTTCCAAACAATGGAAATATTATTCTAGCTGCTCAACAGGCCAAAAAGATTTCAAAAAAGCAAATTTCAATTGTTCCGACGAAAACCATTCCGCAAGGTATAACCGCTATGCTTGCATTCAATCCCGATGCGGATATTGATGAAAACATTCTTCATATGACTGATTCCATTAAAGGAGTAAAAACCATACAGATCACATATTCCGTAAGAGATTCCATATTCAACGGTATAAAAATCAAAAAAGGCGATATACTTGGCATATTTAATGGGGACATAGTAAGTGTTGGAAAAGACATTAATTCAGTTGCGCTGGAGGTATTGAATAAATCTATAGAAGAAGATGATGAAATAGTGACGATTTATTACGGCGATTCAGTTGAAGCCTCTGTTGCGGAAGATTTGTTGAAAAGCATTGAAAAAGCCAGTGATGAAATAGATGTTGAAATTTATGAGGGCAAACAGCCTGTTTATCATTACATTATTTCTGTTGAATAATCATTTATAGCTATTGGCCTATTTTTTAAAAGCATATATGAATTTCAGGGGCCAGCTTTATGCTGGCCTTATAAATTTAAAAACAAAATGAATTTGTATAGGGGGTGATGGTTTGGGTGAAAGCGATTTGTTAAATATACCGGGCATCGGGCCAAAGAAAAAGACATTATTTGGATCCCTTGAAATTCATGAAGTAAAAGATTTGCTTTACTATTTTCCGCAAAAATTTAAAGACTTTATTTCCATTACAAACATATGCAATCTGGTCGATTCCAAACCCTCTGTTGTAAAAGTGAAAGTAGACAAGGTGAGACGAAATCAATCAAAAGAAGGTAAAAGATTTCTTGTAGTTTCATGCTCGGATTCTACGGGATCGTTGGATATTGTTTTCTTTAATGCGGATTATATGTATGGCATAATGAGAGAAGGAAATACTTATCTGTTCTATGGTAAAGCTTCCTTTAGGTATTCACGAAAGAATATGGCAAATCCAGAGCTTATAAAGATTGAAGATATCGGCAAAATAGTGCCGATATATAAAACTGTCCGTGGGTTGTCGCAAAATGATTTTCGAAAAAGCATAACATATGCTTTGAAAAACTCTGAAAGCATAGATGAATATCTGCCCGAAAAAATTTTGCATAAAAGAAAATTCAAAGAGCCTATGCAAACCTTGAACGATATGCATTTTCCTAAAAGCGGTGCATCCTACATGGAGGCAAAGAAAAAACTTATATACGAAGAGTTTTTTCGGCTTCAAATGACAATTCTTAAAATGAAGCAAGAAAGGTTTTTAATGGATTCTGCTCCGGGAATGAAATTATTTGATTTTCAAAATGACGAATTAGTCAAAGGGCTTCCGTTTCAGATGACTGCCAGCCAATCAAGTGCAGTTGAAAACCTTTCGATGCTTTTGCATCAAAAAAAATGTCCCAAGATTCTGTTGCAGGGTGATGTTGGCACAGGGAAAACTCTGGTTGCATTCATGGCGGCGCGGCAAGCATATCTAAGCGGATATCAAACTGCTATAATGGCGCCTACGGAATTGCTTGCTGAGCAGCACTTCGAAACATTTAATAGGTTTTTTAAAAACTCATGCATGGTTACGCGTATTTTGACGAGAAATACACAGCGAAAAACAAAAGTGAAGGAAGAGCTGGATAATGGCACATGCAATCTTCTAATAGGTACCCATGCGATAATACAAGACGATGTTAATTTTAAAAATCTCGGCTTGATCATTACTGATGAGCGCCATCGTTTCGGTGTTGCGCAAAACGATTCGTTGCAAAAAAAAGGCGTGTCGCCGCAAATCATTGTAATGTCTGCAACCCCTATTCCAAGAACGATTTCCGAAATAATTTTTGGAGACATGGAAATACTTCGTCTGACTGAAAAACCCAACAACAGCCTAAAACCTGTCGAAACCATGCTTGTTGCCGATAATAAAAGCAAAAGAGCAATGTATGAACATATAAGAAATGAAATGCTTTCGGGCAGGCAAATTTTTTATGTTTGCCCGCGAATAGAAAATGAAAATGATTCGATTGCATCCGTTGAAGAAATCTTTAAACACCTTAGCCAATCCGTATATCCATCTTTCAAATTGGAGGCTCTTCACGGGCGTTTGTCCCAATATGAAAAAAACAGAATCATGCAAGCATTTAGAAATGGTGAAATAGATATGATTGTTTCGACTACAGTCATTGAAGTCGGCATAGATGTACCGAATGCCACAGTAATGGCAATAGATTCATTCGAGCGTTTCGGGCTCGCCCAAATTCATCAATTGCGGGGGAGGGTGGGAAGAGGCGTGTTTGAATCATTTTGCTATCTTGTTTCAGATAATTGCAATGATTCCATAAGGGAGAAAGCCCTGGTTCTTCAAAGATGCAATGACGGTTTCGAAATAGCAAAAGAAGATATGAAGATGCGTGGTCCTGGCCATGTGTTTTCATTGAAGCAACATGGATTCCCGGAATTTAAACTGGCTGATATGTTTAGACATTACAAATTGCTGATAATAGTTCAAAAGGACATAGAATCTGTATACGGACAGAGTCTTGAAAATTTGAACATTTCACGAGAGCTTGAAAATGCTATTAATTCTTATGCAAAACAAATTAATAAAAGAAGCATGCAAACGCAAGGAGGAATACAATGAGAATAATTTCAGGCAAGTACAAAGGAATTAGCTTGAATGGACCGGAAGGAAGCGATACCCGGCCGACATCGGACAGGGTTAAGGAGGCTCTCTTTAATACCCTCATGATGGATTTGGATGGCAGCAGGTTCCTTGATCTTTTTGCAGGTACGGGCGGCATAGGAATTGAGGCCTTGAGCCGGAATGCTGCCGAGGTTGTCTTTGTTGATTTTGATAGGAATGCTTTAAAGATTCTAAAAACCAACATTCAAAAAATCAATGGAGATGAATCGAAATTTGAAATTTTCCATAACAGTGCATTTCAGGCCTTAGATCATTTTTCGGCAAGAGGCAAAATTTTTGATCTCATATTTTTGGATCCGCCTTATAAAATAAATGATACGATTGAGCTGATAGAAAAAATATACGATGAAGAAATCATTGAAAATTATGGTAAAATAATTGTTGAACACGATAAAAGAAACGAAATGCCAAAAAGTATACGTTGCGCGGTGAGGTTATCTCAAAAAAAATACGGTAACACCATGCTTACAATTTATGGAACGGAGGAAATCTAAATGCAATCGGCAGTTTATCCCGGAAGTTTCGATCCGATAACAAACGGTCATCTGGATATAATACAAAGGGCGTCTCGCGTTTTTGAAAAAGTGGTAGTAGCTGTGCTTCATAATCCTAGCAAAAAGCCTTATTTCGACATCAACGAAAGGGTTGAGCTTATAAAAAAAGTGGTCGAACCCTACGAAAATGTTGAAGTTACAAGCTTCGAGGGTCTATTGGTTAATTTCATGAAAACTAAGCCGGAATATGTCCTTGTGAAAGGTCTCAGAGCATTCTCCGATTTCGAATATGAATTTCAAATGGCCATGATGAACAGAAAACTCGATGAATCAATAGAAACTCTCTTCATGATGACGGGAAACCGTTATTCATTTGTTAGTTCAACACTTGTAAAAGAAATTTTTATTCTTAACGGAAACATTGAAGAACTTGTGCCGCCATTGGTGTATGAAGCATTGAATACTAAGAAAGAGAGGACCCGCATATGAGCGTATTGAAGATTTTAGATGAACTTGAGGACGTAATTGAAAACTGTGCAAATCTTCCTTTATCAGGGAAAGCGTTGATAGATAGAGGTGACCTTCTCGACATAATTAAGGAAATACGAATTGTTTTGCCGGATGAAATAAAGCAGTCCCAATGGATAAAGCAGGAAAGGACTTCAATACTTGAAGAAGCCCATAAAGAATCGGCAGAGATAATGGAAAAGGCAAAAAGAGAATCCGGCGAAATGATGGAAAAAGCAGAGGAACATGTTCGCTCCATGATAGAAAACGATGTTATTGTAAAGGAATCAACCAAGAAGGCGAAGGGAATTATTGAAAAAGCGGAAGAAACCGCCGAAGAAATAAAACTTGGGTCTTTAAAATACTCGGATAATATACTTGGGAATATACAAAAAAACCTTTCGACTATTTTGAATGAATTGGAAAACAATAGAACCGAACTTAGATGCATGAAGGAAAAGTAGAGTTGAAGCCCATTATGGGCTTCAACTTTTTTTATCCGATGTACGGCATTCTTATTTTATCTTGGCTTTCTGAATTTTTGCACCCATTCAAGCATAAAAGCAACATATAAAAATCCGTTGCTTTTATGTCATATGAAAGCATCCGGGTAAGCAATTCATCTTTTGGAAATTGACGGTTAATATTAGTTATGATTTTTGTTTCGGATATTTTTTTTACTGTTTTCAATAGTTCGCGACCATTTTCGTTAAATCCGAGAACCCTTCCATAATAATTGCTGCAATTCCTAAATTCCTTTAATTCCATTTTTTTAAAATTTAGAAGCAAATGCAGAAAAAGCCTTTGTATTGAGGATCTTGGGTATCTTTTGGATTCTACCTTTTCAATAAACGAACCATAATCATGTGAACTGTATATTGCGGCTTTAAGAACATTCTCAAGGCCTTCGCGCATTCCTTCAACTTCACGAAGCTCTTTGTTTTCAGACATTTTAATTTTATATTGAAGGTATGCAAAAAGATCCTCTTTGCGAGGGTAGGATTTGTTAATGCTTTTGAAATCATTTAATAATTCTATGCTTTTTGTTGGCAGTTGGCTTATAAGATTGACGTTTCCTTCTTCGTGGAGTTTTTTTCGTATAGATGTTGCGCTGCTGAATGATTTTTCGTTCAAATGGGGTTCGTTGTATGACGAACCGGATCTTTTTACGGATACAAAATCTATTTGACTGCCTATTTTTTTAGCCGCCTTTCGGTATTCGACAGCGAGTATATTATTTGAATGATGCAGTATCCCTTTTAATTCGGGACGCAATAAAGTAATAGCCTCTTCGCGCGCTAAAGGAAATGATTTTCCTTCCGAAAGGCTTTCTTTTAGCAGGTGCTTGAAATCATCATTTTCCTTAGCAAGAAAATCTGCAACTTTTTCAATCTGAACATCACTGCCTGTTTCAGAGCCGTATGAAACATAATCGACTACGCCAAGTGAATCAAGCAACGAAATTCCGGCCTCTCCAAAGTATTCGGCGCTCGAAGACGCAAAAACGAAAGGCATTTCCAAAACAAGATCTACGCCGTTTTCAATTGCCATTGCCGCCCTGGTCCACTTGTCGGCAATAGCCGGCTCACCCCTTTGCACAAAATTACCGCTCATTACTGCAATGGCATGCGTTGCACCTGTCAATCTTTTAGACTCATTCAAGTGGTACAAATGTCCATTGTGAAAAGGGTTGTATTCTGCAATTATTCCAAGAACTTTCATTTAAATCACCTCTTTAACTTATTATAATGGAATTATCGCACTTTTTGAAGAATCTTTGTCTTGAAATTCGGTTGATTTACTAATAGAATGATTATGGCTGATAAATCGGATAATAAATTACATAGGGGGAAACGAAATGAAAGTATTGGTAGTAAACTGTGGGAGTTCATCCTTGAAGTATCAATTGATTGATATGAGCGATGAAGCTGTAATGGCAAAGGGTCTTGTCGAGAGAATAGGAATTGAAGGATCTATCCTCACGCATGAATCGGCAGGAAAAGATAAAAAGGTTATTGAAGAGCCGATGAAGGACCATAAAAAAGCTCTTGAACTTGTATTGGGAGCCATTGTCAATAAAGAATACGGCGCCATAGCGAGTATGGATGAAATAGAGGCAGTAGGACATAGGGTAGTTCATGCAGGTGAAAAATTTAGCGATTCCGTTATCATCAACGATGATGTAATAGCGGCACTGGAAGAGTGCATAGAGCTGGCTCCGCTTCATAATCCTCCGAATCTAATAGGTATTCGCGCATGCATGGAGCTTATGCCGGGCATTAAGATGGTTGGAGTGTTTGACACAGCATTTCACCAAACTATGCCGCCAACGGCATATATTTACGCTCTTCCGTATGAATATTATAAAAAATATGGTGTAAGAAAATATGGTTTTCATGGAACGAGTCATAAATATGTTGCACAAAGAACAGCTTCCATTCTTGGAAAAGATTTTGACTCTCTAAAGATTATCACATGCCATCTTGGAAACGGTGCAAGCATAACAGCCATTGACAATGGCAAGTCGGTTGACACAAGCATGGGCTTTACCCCCCTTGAAGGATTGGTAATGGGTACGCGTTGCGGTGATTTGGACCCTGCAATTATCCCGTTTATTATGGGAAAAGAGAACCTTTCAATAGACGAGATGAATAATATTCTAAACAAGAAATCAGGCGTTTTGGGAATCTCGGGCATAAGCAGCGACTTCAGGGATATCGAATCCGCAGCCAAGGAAGGCAATGCAAGAGCGCAGCTCGCACTTGACAAGTTCAATGTCAGCGTCAAAAAATATATCGCGGCATGCGCTGCAGTAATGGGCGGTGTTGATGCGATTGTCTTTACGGCAGGAGTGGGAGAAAACTCCATAAGTGCGCGCCAACTCATTTGTAGCGATTTTGAATTCATGGGTGTAGAGCTTGACAAAAAGAAGAACAATGTTCGCGGCAAAGAAACTGTTATTAGCAAAGATTCCTCAAAGGTAAAGGTTCTTGTCGTTCCTACAAACGAAGAGCTTATGATTGCCAGAGACACCGTTTCGCTGCTTAAATAAGTTATACTTGACAAATCCTCTTGCGATTTATATAATTAGGGTCGTGTCAAATAGAAAAAATAAGTTGCATATAAATCAATTCCATTTATTTTAAGCAAGGAGGTGTCGTAATGGCAGTACCAAAGAGAAAAATCTCTAAAGCCAGAAGGGACAAAAGAAGAGCTTCGAATGTCAAGATGACTGCGCCTAATGTGATTGAATGTCCACAGTGCCATGAGCCTGTTCTTTCCCATAGAGTCTGCAAATCATGCGGATACTACAAGCAGAAGGAAGTTCTAAAAGTTGACTAATTGACTTATAGAAATAGTAATGGCTAATATTAGTCATTACTATTTTTTTTGAGTCAATAATAATGGTATAATATTCGTAAGGGTTCCAAATAAACCACAACAGGAGGGAACATGAGGATAGTAATTGATGCAATGGGAGGAGACAACGCTCCTAAAGCGATAATCGAGGGCTGTATGTTAGCTTTGGAAACGAAAGCCATAGAATCCGAAATCCTGCTGGTCGGACATAGGGAACAAATAATAGAGACTTTCAATGAATTGAACCTTTCCATTCCTGAAAACATTCAGATCCATCACACTAGCGAATGCATAACTGCCGAGGATAAACCGGCTAAGGCTATTCGCGGCAAAAAAGATTCATCAATGGTTGTTGCATATGAAATTCTTAATAAAGGAGAAGCCGATGCAATGCTTTCCGCAGGAAACACCGGAGCGTTGTTGGCAGGCGGGATATTCCTTACAGGCCGCATAGACGGAATTTCGAGACCTGCGTTGGCACCGGCATATCCAACTCAAAAGGGATTTACTCTTCTGTTGGACGCAGGAGCAAATGCGGATTGCAAACCATCTAATCTAATGGAATTTGCTATCATGGGATCCCAATATATGAAAAAAGTCTTTGAAATCGATTCTCCAAGGGTCGGTCTTATAAACATAGGAGATGAAGCGGGAAAAGGGAATAAGCTAACGAATGAAGCCTACGGATTGATGTCGGATTCCGTAGAAATCAATTTTGGCGGAAATCTTGAAGCAAGAAATCTTCCCGAAGGCCTGTTTGATGTAGCCGTATGCGACGGGTTTACAGGCAATACAGTTCTCAAACTTACTGAGGGCGTGGCTATGAATCTTATGAAAATAATCAAAAGCCATATGACAGATACCCTTAAGCACAAAATAGGGGCATTTCTTCTAAGGGACGCTTTTGAAAAGATAAAAAAAGAAATGGATTACACCGAATATGGCGGAGCACCTCTTTTGGGGCTTAAGCGCCCAATCGTCAAAGCGCATGGGAGCTCAAATGCTAAAGCCATCAAGAACGCGCTTGTATATGCAGAAATTTATGCTAAAAGTAAAGTTATAGAATCAATAGAAGAAAAAGTATCCAAATAGGAGTGTTGATCTGTGCAAAAGAATATGATTGAACTGGAAAAAACAATAGACTATTCGTTCAAAAACAAAAGCTTTCTAAAAACGGCACTAACACATAGTTCCTACGCCAATGAGAATAAAATGGATTATTACAATGAAAGATTGGAATTTCTAGGAGACTCGGTTCTTGGAATTGTCGTTAGCGACCACCTTTTTGTAAACAACCCTAATCTGCCCGAAGGAAAACTTACAAAAACGAGAGCAAGAATCGTTTGCGAGACTAGCCTTGAAAAAACATCAAGAAGCATAGATCTTGGAGATTATTTATTGCTTGGAAAAGGGGAAGAACTTACTGGGGGTAGGAACAGGACATCAATATTGGCAGACGCTTTTGAAGCGTTAATTGCAGCAATATATCTCGATGGCGGATTTGAGCAGGCAAGATATTTCATATTGTGCCGGATGAAATCCATTATTGATGAAGCTGTTAATGGCAAACTGTTTATCGACTATAAGACTCATCTGCAGGAATTGATTCAGAAGAGAAGCTCAGGACCGCTCAATTATCAGATTTATAGAGAAGAGGGTCCGGATCATGCAAAAGTTTTCTTTTCCAGTGTAACGGTTAACGAAACCGAAATAGGCAAAGGGAAAGGAAACAATAAGAAAGAAGCAGAGCAGGAAGCCGCACAAATGGCTCTTGTTGATTTGTTGAAGAATAACCGAAATGAAAAATAATTAGGAGTGAAATAATGAATACTATGACAGGAAACAAACCAAAGAACAATCTTAAAATAATCCCATTAGGCGGATTGAATGAAATCGGCAAAAATATGACAGTCTTTGAATACAAGGATGAAATTGTTATTGTCGATTGCGGACTTGCTTTTCCCGATAACGAAATGCTGGGAATCGACTTGGTGATACCGGATGTCACCTATCTTGAAAACAATAAGGATAAAATAAAGGGAATTGTATTGACCCATGGCCATGAAGACCATATAGGAGGATTGCCATTTTTTCTAAAAAAAATCAATGTCCCGATTTACGGAACTAATTTGACAATCGGTCTTGTTGCAAATAAGCTTAGGGAACACAAACTGGACAAAAAAGTTAAAACACATGTCAGAAAAGCTGGAGATATAATAACGCTAGGCAGGTTCAAAGTTGAGCTTATTAGGGTCGGCCACAGCATTCCTGACGCAGTAGGCCTTTTGATAAACACCCCGGTCGGCAAGATTATCCATACGGGAGACTTTAAAATCGACTTCACACCAATCGACGGAGACGCCATAGACTTGAACCGCTTTGCTGAAATTGGGAGCTCGGGCGTTCTTGCTCTTATGGCCGACAGTACAAATGTTGAAAGACCCGGCTATACCATGTCCGAGAAAAAAGTGGGCAAAACCTTCGACAGGTTATTCGCAAGTGCCGAAAAACGCATAATCGTAGCATCATTCTCTTCGAATGTGCACAGGCTGCAGCAGATAGTGAACGCGGCTGCCTTGTGCAATAGAAAAATTGCATTTTCCGGAAGAAGCATGGTCAATATGGTGAAAGTAGCCACGGAACTCGGATATATAAACATTCCGGAAGGAATACAAATAAATATTAATGACATAAGCAGATACCCCGACAATGAAATTGTTGTGGCAACAACCGGCAGCCAGGGAGAACCGATGTCGGCGCTCGTTCGAATGGCAAACGCCGAACATCGCCAAATGACTCTTCAAAAAGGAGACACGGTAATAATGTCTTCTTCGGCGATTCCTGGAAACGAGAAAACAATCTCAAACATCATCAATCTGCTTTATGAAAAAGGCGTGGATATAATATACGAAGACACGCTTGATGATATTCACGTTTCGGGTCACGCCTGCCAGGAAGAGTTGAAATTGATTCATTCACTGGTCAAGCCCAAATACTTCATACCTGTGCATGGCGAATATCGCCATTTGGCGCGCCACGCTAAACTTGCAGAGGAACTCGGCATGTCCGAGAACAATATTTTCATTGGTAAAAATGGAAATGTAATAGAAATCAACAAGGATTTTGCATCCATGACAGAAACCGTGCCCAGCGGCATTATACTGGTTGACGGACTGGGAGTGGGAGATGTAGGGAATATCGTACTGAAGGATAGAAAGGTTCTTTCTGAAGATGGACTTATGGTTGTCGTAGTAACCCTTTCTAAAAAAGAAAATAAGATTATTTCGGGACCTGACATCATTTCAAGAGGCTTTGTTTATGTCAGGGAGTCAGAGGATCTTATGGACGGTTCGCGCAAAGTGGTATCCGATGCCTTGGAAGATTGTTTAAGTAAAAACACCAAGGAATGGTCAACGCTTAAATCTGCGATAAGGGATTCGCTTGGCAAGCATCTTTATAACAAAACAAAACGCAATCCAATGATTCTTCCCATTATTACGGAAATTTAAGGGGGCTATGCAGTGAATGTATACGATTCGGCGCATAATTTAGCAAAGGCTATCAAGAATTCGGATGAGTACACTGATTACATTGCCGCAAAAGAAAAATTAGACGCGAGCGAGGGCCTCAAAAATGCTTTTGAAGATTTTCAAAAAAGAGAATCCGAAATGCAGATGTCAATAATTGGCGGTAATGAACCCGACGATAATGAAATTGAAACTCTAAATTCTTTGTATGGAGTTCTGTCAAAGGATCCACTCGGATCAGAATACTTGCAGGCGGAGAGCCGCTATCGCCAAATGCTCGATGACATGTCAAGGATACTGGCAGACGCAATGCAAATCTAATATTTAAATTGCCCCGGTTGTCGTTTGACAATCGGGGTTTTACTTGTGCTTGCAAGAATGCTGCAGCAATTATATAATATTAAACAGTAAATAAAAAAGGAGCGCGAGATGAAAAAAATGATTCTTGGTTTGTGCATCTTTATTGTTTTCGCAGGGCTTGTTGCAGTATACGCCATCTATAGACCTTATGATTCGGACAATCCGATGGAAATAGAATTAGAAATACCTAAGGGAAGCAGCAGCAGAAAAATTGCCGAAATACTGCGTGAGTCCGAATTGATTCGAAGTAGCAATCTTTTTTTGGTGCTGATAAAAAGAAGCGGCCTTGAGAACGATATAAAGGCCGGCAGATACACATTAAAGCAAGACATGGGTTACGATGAGATAATTTCGGAGCTGAGCCGTGGAAACACATATACGGAAGCCGCCAGGACAACAATACCTGAGGGGTATGAAATGAGGCAGATAATCGATCTGCTTGTTTCAAAAGGCCTTGCTGAAGAGGAAGAATTGATAATGGCCATGGATCCATCGCTCTACAGCTATTCGTTTCTTGATACCATAGAGAACGATACACTTGAGGGGTTTCTGTTTCCGGACACATATGATATTCCCTATTCATATGAGCCCCGAAAAATCGTAGAGATTTTTTTAAACCGCTTCGATGATATTTTTAACGATGAATATGAAAGCCGACTGTCTGAAACGGGAATGTCGATTAATGAGGCTATTACCTTGGCTTCCATAATAGAAAGGGAAGCAAGATATCCGGATGAGAGAAAAACGATTTCGGGGGTTTTTGTTAATCGAATAAAAAGAAACATGCGGTTGGAATCATGCGCAACAGTTCAATATGCAATTGGAGAATGGAAAGAAACACTGTCTTATGAAGATACTGCCATTGAGTCTCCGTACAATACCTATAGAAACAAAGGGCTTCCTCCGGGACCGATAGCTTCTCCGGGTGAGGATTCCATAAGAGCAGCTCTTTACCCGGAAGAACACGAATATTATTTTTTCTTTGCGATACCCGGAGACAGCGAAGGCAGACATGTGTTTTCAAAGACATACGAAGAACATCTAGCGGCTCAGGCCAGATATAAGGACTGATTAAATGAACAACAATATCAATCCGGAAGGGCTTGTAGAATTGCTTACAAGGCACCTGAATTACAGACCGGAGATAGAGGAAATGCGGAAAAATGCCATAGAACGCAGCATACCTGTAATACAAAAGGAAACAGCGGACTTGATTAGGCTTCTTATTCGCACTTCAAACACAAAATCAATTTTGGAAATAGGTACCGCAATAGGGTACTCTACTTCGCTTTTTTATGAAACAATGAAAAATGGAACAATAACAACAATTGAAAAAAGGCATGACTCTGCAATAGAGGCCGCGCAGAACTTCAAGCGTCTTGGGTACAGCGGCATTGATCTTATTGAAGGCGACGCGTTAGACTGCATTTCAAAAGTAAGGGGACCATTCGACATGATATTTATTGATGCCGGCAAGAGCCATTACAAAAGCTATTTTGACGAGGCATTTCCATTATTAAATCAGGGTGGAATTGTTCTTTCTGACAACATACTCATGAATGGACTTACGATTAACTACGACATGAATATTCGCAAGAACAGAACTATGGTAAGAGGAATGAGAGGCTATATTGAATATATTTGCAATCATCCACTGCTTACTACGACACTTATTCCCGTAGGGGACGGACTGGCTGTTTCCCATTACACAAAGGAGAAATAATATGGATAGGGTTGAACTGCTGGCGCCTGCCGGAGACCTCGAGAAGCTTAAGTTTGCATTTATATACGGAGCCGATGCAGTATATATTGGAGGGCAAACATTTGGTCTAAGAGCGTCCGCCAAGAATTTTTCATTTGAAGAAATGAAGGAGGGCATAGAATTTGCCCATGAAAGAGGCAAAAGAGTGTACGTAACACTTAACATAATCCCGCACAATGAAGATTTAAACGATTTGCAGGGATACCTTTCTGCATTGGAGAAAATGAAGGCGGATGCTGTCATTGTTTCAGACCCGGGAACCATTGCTTACATCAGAGAGCACAATCCGGGAATGGAAATACATCTAAGCACACAGGCAAATACGACAAATTACCTAACTGCAGGTTTTTGGCACAGCCAGGGACTGCCGCGTGTGGTGCTTGCGAGGGAATTGTCCTTTAATGAAATAAAGGAAACCATAGACAAGAGTCCGTCATCTCTTGGGTTTGAGATGTTCGTTCACGGAGCAATGTGCATATCCTATTCGGGACGATGCCTACTAAGCAATTACCTCGCTAATCGCGATGCAAACAGAGGAGAATGCGCACATCCATGCAGATGGAAATACCAACTCATGGAAGAAAAGCGGCCAGGAGAATACTTTCCCGTTGTAGAGGATGAAAATGGGACATATTTTTTTAATTCGAAGGATCTTTGCCTTATTGGAGACCTGAAAGAAATTATTGAATCGGGAGTGAGAAGCCTTAAAATAGAGGGAAGAATGAAGAGTCTTTACTATGTGGCGAATACTGTAAGAGCATACAGAGCGGCGATAGACAGTTACTACGAAGATCCATACAGATATACATTCGATGAAAAATGGATTGAAGAGCTTAACAAATCGAGCCACCGAAAATACGAAAGAGGTTTTTTTAGTGGAAGACCCGATGGAAATGCTCAGATTTACGACACTGCATCATATGAAAGATCGTATGACTTCATCGGAGTTGTTAAAGACTACAATTTCGGCAATGGCATTGCGAAAATCGAGCAACGCAATAAGTTCGTCATTGGAGACGAAATAGAAATAATGAGTCCCGGATTCCAATCCTTTAAACAAACTGTTACCGAGCTCTATGATGAAAATATGAACCCTGTCATGGATGCGCCTCACCCCAAAGGGGAATTTTATATGAGTACGAGTCAGCCAGTGAAGGCATTTGACATCCTTCGAAAGTTAAGAAAGGAAGGCTAAAATGAAAAGACCTGTAATTATAGGTATCACAGGCGGTACAGGTTCCGGTAAAAGCACTGTTGCAAAAGCCATCTTTAAATCCCTGCCCGAAAAAACATACTCATTATCATAATCCCTGAAGGAGGCTATAATAAGGTGGCCATTGGCATAATGGCAGCTAAGGTCCGCTCTATAGTTCAAAACGTATCAGAATAGAAATATTTGCCATTAATTTGCAATTCGTAAAAAATGTGCCATAATATAATAAATTGAGCGTTTATGGGGGTTATAACATTGATAAATAAGAATATTCGTTTAGGTGAGTTTTTTTTACAAATCGGGAAAATAAATAAAGAAGAATTAGAAAAAGCTCTGCAAATCCAAAAGACAAGCGGTAAAAAAATCGGACAAATTTTAGTTGAATTGAAATATATAAAGGACAAAGACATAGCCGATGTTCTAGAGTACCAATTAGACATCCCTTTCATCGACCTTGAACGCTACTTCATAGAACCAAAGGTTCCAAATCTCATTAGTGAAAGCTTTGCGAGGGAAAACAAACTGATTCCGATTAATATGTCAAATGAGGAACTTACAGTCGCTATGAGCGATCCCTTCAATATTGTTGTAATTGAAGACCTTAAAAAAATGAGCCGTTTGAAAATCAAGCCGGTAATCGCCAGTGATTCAGACATACTAAACGCCATAGGGAAGCATTATGGCAATAAGAATGTTGAAAAAGCCGTTGCGGATTTTAAATTAGAAAACACAGTAAATGATGAAGAAGAAGAAGTTAATAAAAATCTTCTTAATGAAATCAATAATGCCCCCATAGTTAGATTAGTCAATTCAATTATGCTTCAAGCTGTCCAGCAGAAGGCCAGCGACATACATATAGAACCGGGAGAAAATTTCTTGCGTATCCGTTATCGGGTTGACGGAGACCTTCGAGATGTTATGAAACCTGCTAAGCAGACACATGGCGCAATTGTTGCCAGAATCAAAATAATGGCAAACATGAATATAGCCGAAAGACGTATTCCTCAAGACGGACGGATTGAAATTAATTTGAATAGTCAGGAATTCGACTTTCGCATATCTACAATTCCGACTATTTTCGGTGAAAAAGTAGTAATGCGGATACTGGACCGTACAGGTTTCCTTAAAGATAAATCAGACCTTGGCTTCAGCAAAAGCAACTTGGAATTATTCAATACCTTAATACGATCCAGCAATGGCATAATCTTATTGACTGGACCAACTGGCAGCGGAAAGAGCACAACCCTCTACACAATTTTAAGAGAAATGAATGACCCTAAAAGAAATATCCTAACTATCGAGGATCCTGTAGAATACAAGCTTGAAGGCATCAGTCAGATGCAGGTCAATACAAAAGCCGGACTATTTTTCGCAACCGGCCTCAGGGCGATGTTAAGGCAGGACCCTGATATAATAATGGTGGGAGAGATTCGCGACTCGGAAACGGCAGAAATTGCCATCAGAGCCGCTATAACAGGACACTTGGTTCTTTCTACACTTCACACCAATAGTGCACCTGCCACAATAGACAGGCTTGTGGATATGGGCATAGCGCCCTATCTTGTAGCATCTTCGGTATCAGGAGTAATTGCGCAACGCCTTGTAAAGATAATATGCCCAAGCTGCAAAGAATCTCACACTGCAGATTCTGCTGAATTGGAAATACTCGGACTTCCGCCGGAGAGTAAAATAGATCTTTATAGGGGCAAGGGATGTTCCTATTGTTCTGAAACAGGGTATAAAGGTCGTACAGCTATTCACGAAATTATGCTTATTGACCGAAATATTAGAAATATGATTATTAAAAAAGACAGCAACGACAATATAAAAGACTATGCCATATCCGCAGGAATGACCACCCTCAGTAAAAACGCGAAGGAACTCGTTTTAGAAGGCATTACAACTATTGAAGAATACACTAAAGTAGCATATTCCATAGGAGGTTGATTTACATGATTGAAAAATTATTTGGTGAAGCTTTTGCAAAGAACGCTTCGGATATTCATTTAACGGTAGGCGTTCCTCCTATACTAAGAATTAACGGGAACTTGGTGAAACTGGATTCTTTTGAAAGGTTGAAACCCGATGACACAAAGTCAATAGCCATGAGTCTTTTAAGTGATGCTCAGAAGGAGATATTCGAAGAAAAAGGGGAGATTGATTTTTCATATTCTCTTCAAACCAGAGGACGATTTCGCATAAATGCCTACAAACAGCGGGGCAGTATTTCAATCGCCATAAGGCCGATACCCCTTGAAACTCCAAAATTGGAAGACCTTATGCTTCCGGAAATATTGAAAGACATGGCAATGATGGATAGGGGACTTTTCCTTGTTACAGGGCCTACGGGTTCGGGAAAATCATCTACTCTGGCCTCCATGATCAGCTATATAAATAGCCATAAAACAGCGCATATCATCACATTGGAAGACCCTATAGAATTCTTACACAAACACAAAAGCAGCATAATCGACCAAAGGGAGATAGGAACCGACAGCCTATCGTTCTCTAATGCCTTAAGGGGGGCTCTCAGGCAGGATCCCGATATCATACTCGTAGGCGAGATGCGCGACCTTGAAACAATTCAGATTGCCATAACAGCAGCTGAAACCGGACATCTGGTACTTTCCAGCCTCCATACAAACGGTGCCGCATCAACCGTGGAGCGTATCATCGATGTGTTCCCATCACCACAGCAACAACAGATCAAGGTGCAATTGGCAAATGTTCTTAACGGAGTAATCTCTCAGCAATTGCTTAAATACGCAGACAATCACGGCCGTGTTGTAGCCTGTGAGATAATGATTGGAAACAAAGCCGTTCGCAACAATATCAGAGAGGGCAAGACCCACCAAATCATGAGCAGCATACAGACCGGAAGCGCCGACGGTATGATCAGCATGGACAACTATATCGTTAGCCTTTATAAGAAAAATTTGATTTCTTATGATGAAGCCTTGTCCCACTGCATCGAAAAGAATTCCTTTAATATATACAGATAAGGAGATGTTGCTATGTCTAATTACAACTACACGGGAAGAAATTTGTCCGGAGAGACTATTAATGGAACCATTACTGCAACCTCCTCTGAAAACGCGCTGCAATTGATTAGGAAGCAGAATATATATCCAATTAAAATCAATCCTGAAAGCAAAAGGGATTTGACAATAAACCTTTCATTCGTGGAAAAAGTGAAATCCAAGGATCTTTCCTTTTTTTGCCGGCAATTCTATGCCATGCTTGATGCAGGAATCCCTCTTGTAGAGTCCTTGGATCTTCTGAAGAAACAAACCTCCAATAAGAGACTCAAGTCCGCCATAGAATTTGTATTTGAAGAGGTGCAAAAGGGGAGTATTTTATCCCGCTCGATGAAGAAGCAATCCGATGTTTTTCCCGATATATTGGTATACATGGTTGAAACCGGTGAAATATCCGGACAGCTGGATATGGTAATGGGCCGAATGGCCGATCATTTCGAAAAGGAGACCAAACTGCAAAGCAAGGTTAAAAATGCCATGCTTTATCCCATTATTGTCAGTCTGGTGGCTCTTTGCGTTATCTTTTTTTTAATCACCTATGTCCTTCCCAGTTTCGTAGACATGTTTACAGGATTTGGTGCGCAATTGCCCCTCCCCACACGCATTCTTTTAGGAGTCAGTTCGATTTTTAGAAATTACTGGTATTTGCTGCTGGGAACCATTATTTTCATGATATATACATTTAAAAAATATGGCAAAACAGAAAAAGGCCGTTATAAAATTGATTACCTGAAACTCAAAATTCCGATTTTCGGGGATGTCAACAGCAAGGTTGCCACCAGCCGATTTTCAAGAACACTGGCAAGCCTTTTAGTCAGCGGTATCAACATAATAGAAGCTATGGAAATAGTGCAAAAGGTCATCGGCAATGCCGTCATATCCAAAGGCATCAACCAGTCAATGGATAGCATAAGAAAAGGAGGCGGAATAGCCGGTCCCCTTAGCGACTTGAATGTTTTTCCTATGGTGCTCATCTCCATGATAAAAGTTGGGGAAGAATCCGGTTCAATAGATACCATGCTTTCAAAGACCGCGGATTTTTACGATGAGGAAGTGGATTCCGCCGTCGAAAAAATGACAACAATGCTCGAACCCATGATCATCGTAGTGCTTGCCCTTGTAGTAGGTATGATTATTCTAGCAGTCATAACGCCAATGTTTGACATGTACCAATATGTAGGGCAATAACACTTGACATTATTTTGTGTCACATGGTATTATGTACCATGAAATTAAATCTGATTACACATCAAAAATCAGAATAAGGGGGAAATAATATGTTGAAAATGTTTTACAAATCAATGAACAACAAGAAGGGTTTCACGCTCATAGAACTTATCGTAGTTATTGCCGTACTTGGGATTCTTGCAGCCGTTGCACTTCCGAGGTTAGGTGGAGTTACTGGTGATGCGAAAATAGCTGCAGACAAGGCAACCTATGCTTCATTAAAAAGCGCAGTTGCGATTGCAGCGGCGAGCGGAAATATTTCAGCCGGTACTCTTACCGTCAAAACAAATTCAACCGGTGTACTAGAAGTTTCTGGTGTAGATTTTGATGATGGAACAGTAAATGCTATTGTAATTGGTGATCTTATGGAACCAGGCGCAGCTTTAAAAGTTAAAGCTAATATAGATGACACTGATGGATGGACTTTTACTATAACAGCTGATGGGGAAATTACTGACTCACCTGCTATTTCAGATGATGGCGAACTAAGTTAATAACTCCATGATTTATTTAACCAAACAAAAAGTTTTACATTAAATAATCGGCCCTTTTTATAAAGGGTCGATTATTTGAAAAATTCCTTATCTTATTTTAAAAGTATTTTTTATCGGGGAATAAATATGTTAATTTCATTAGTTTTAGGGATTATTATCGGCAGTTTCCTTAACGTTGTGATATATCGGTTGCCAAGCAACAAATCGATAGTTTCTCCGCCATCAGCCTGCGGAAGCTGCGGGCACCGCCTCGGTCCTATCGACCTTGTGCCTGTACTAAGCTATATGTTCCTTAAGGGAAAATGCAGGCACTGCGGAGCAAAAATTTCTGCAAGATATCCCCTCGTGGAGCTACTCACGGGGGGCTTGTTTGCTTTGCTTTTCTGGCGTTACGGCCTCACAATAGCATTCATTAAATACGCTATTCTTGCCTGCATTCTCATTTCTGCCGGCTTCATTGACATGGACCACCGCATCATACCCGACGAGCTGAATCTTTTCGGATTGATAGCCGGCATAGTTTTTTTATTTTTTCCTGTCGGACTCTCTTTAAAAAGCTCAATCCTGGGACTTCTTGCCGGTGGCGGTTTTTTACTTTTTGTAGCCGTCATCAGCAGAGGCGCCATGGGGGGAGGGGATATAAAGCTATTTGCAGTCATCGGCCTATTTTTGGGTATTGAAAAAACAATACTGGCAATGTTCCTCACTTTTTTAGTGGGAGGAATAGCCGGCATCTTGCTCATAGCAACAGGTATCCGTTCACGCAAAGACTACATGCCCTTTGGACCATTTATTTCTCTCGGTGCATTTATTACCATAATGTGGTATAATCAATTGATAATTTTTTATTTCAATATTCTTGATTGAGGAGCACCATATGGAACATAATTACAAGGGCTATACAATGGTGGAACTGGTGTTGATTGTATTTGTGCTTTCAATCATTTTTGCCATTGCAGCTCCAAATGTAAGGCAATCCATGAACATATATCGCCTTAATGCTTTTGACAGAACAATAATAAGCGATTTAAGATTCGCGCAGCAACAGGCAAGCATTAATTGGAGAGAGTCGCGTTTATATTTCAGTAATACGTCGCGCAAAATTTATGTTAAGCAAGGGACAAAGATAATAAAAAGCGACATCTATCCCGATTCTGTCAGACTGGATTACACCAACTTCACTAGCAATGAAATAGAGTTCAACGAATTTGGCAACCCGTCAAAAGGCGGAAGCATACATATATCTTGCGGAAGCCAAAAGCATACCATAACAATTCTTCCGGTAACGGGAAGGGCCAAGCTATATGAATATGAAAAACATTAAAACCCATACAAATAGCATTAAGGGATTCACTCTCATAGAGCTGCTTGTCGCAATTGCCATAATGGCCATCGTCATGGTTCCCATGACGATGCTTTCAATAAATGGAATTACCTCTTACTACCATGAAATGGAAAAAATAGAGCTCATGGAGTCCGCACGATTTTCGCTTTTTAAGATAACTAAGCAAATAAGGCTAAGCGACCAGCCTGTTATTTCTGATACAGAAACAGAAAATGCAGAAAATGATTCGATTATTGTAATGCTGAACGGAAAAAGCTATAAATACCAACTAAGCGATTCAAACCCGACAAACCTGATAGAAAAAATTGACGGCGGTGCCGAAAATGCAATTGCAGAAAACATATCAATTTTCGATCTTTCCGCAGATGGGGATCTTTTGACAATTGACATTGAGCTGACAGGTCCGAAATACGGTGAAGTAGTAAATCTTAAAACAGCAATATATCTTAGAAATCAATAATCCGGAGGGGATGGAATAAATATGTTCAACGAAACACTGGTAGGTCTGGAAATAGGCAAATATTCAACAAAAATTGTCTCTGGCAATTATTCCATAGGTAAATTTATCATCAAGGACCATACTGTCATAGATACCCCTGATAAGTCATTTTTGCCTAACGATGCCCTTAACTATGAAGTAATAGCGCCATTTCTTAAGGAAGTATTTAAAGCCAATAAAATAAACAAAAAAAAATTTCATGTGGTCATAAACACAAACAAGGCAGTTTTACGCGAAAGAGTGCTTCCAAAAGCCAATCTCGCCGAACTCCACGATATGTCCAAATTTGAAATAGAACAATTTCTCCCTTATTCCGTAGATGATTTCGTAGTCGACTATCGTGTTCTCTCCATAGGCAATGAAGATAATGATGACAGTTTGAATACCCTTGTGGCAGCAGTGCCCCGAGATATTATAAACAGCTATATTACAACATCAAAAAAATGTGGATGCGCCATTAAATCCATTAACATATATTCGGACTGTCTCAGCAGATTTATGGAGAACTACATTCCTTATCCGGATGAGAATGTTCTTGTTGTAGATATAGGGGCGCAGTTAACCCTGCTTACCATTTTCAAAAACAACAAATATTTCGCAAGCTTCAATTCGGACCTTGGCGGGGAAGAAGCCACCAAACGATTAGCAAGGGAAAACCATTTGGAACTCAAAGAGGCTGAACACAAAAAAATTACCATGGGCCTTGCAATGACAAAGGAGCTTTTCAATAATAATAGCCTAAACGGATTCAACTTTGATAAAGCAATACTCATGACAGATTATTGTGACTCTCTCGGAGCTGAAATATCAAGAGTCATCAACTATTTCCGTACAAGAAAAATTTCGGGAATAATACATAGGGTTGTCCTTATAGGCGGAGGTTCGCAGATAAAGGAGATGGACAAATATCTTCAAGGCATTCTTGGCGTCGATGTAGAGTATTTTGCAAAGCCTGAAAAAATGACTTTTCCTGAAAAAAATACTGAAAACGATTCGTCTTCGCTAAATAAGATAATTCCGGCAATAGGAGCTATCTTAAGGAGGACAGGAAATGAATAAATTCAATTTTTCCCATAAGATGCCATCAAATCACGATTACTTTAAAAAAGAAATCAACCTTCTTCCCGAGGATTACAACAATCGTAAGAAGAAAAACATAAAATTTTTTTCATACATCGCCATCTGCGTTATTTTCATAGGCGCAATGGTCGGCTATAATTACTATTTGCAAAAAACTATAGACAATAAAATAAGCCAAAAGGCCTTAATAGAAAGCAAAATTGCCGAGCTTACGGAAACTGAGAACGAACAAGAATTGATTCTGCTTCTCAATTCAAAAATCGAGGTAAAATCCAAGGCAATAATGACTTTTGAACTGATTTCACCCAAAATCATACCCATACTTAATACATTGGAGAATAATTTGCCGGCAGGACTCAGTTTTTCAAGCTTCGATAAAACAGAGGAACAAATGACAATAGATGGAATAGCGGACTCCCAAAAAACCGTAGCTGAATTTTTGCACAATCTGAAAGCTGAAAACCTGTTCGAATCCGTAGTGGTGGAGTCAATTTACGGTCAAGTGGAAGAGAATGGCTCTAATAGTTATTTCTATTTTACAATGCAATGCAAATTTAAAAATGAGGGAGGCGAAGACAATGACTCTCTCTAAACGCGAACAAATCCTTCTTGCGATTCTGATTGTTTCAGT